>CAZRIB010000048.1:0-14432 GCA_964600035.1 uncultured Ardenticatenaceae bacterium
CATCTTTAATCAATTAATCTTTATTTCAGGGGACGGTTAACATGCGGACACAACTGCGGTTGGAAGAAGGCTGGTCAACGCTCTTCATATTATGGGCAATGTTGTTTGTCTCCAGCTACGCCATGACGCAGGCCGATTTAATTGATGGCTTGCATGTGATACCTTTGGTGGCAACAACGGCCGTTTTCGCCGGACTCCTTCTTGCCAAAAGCCGATTTTCCCCCTCCACCGCTCACCTTTTTTCCTTCATTTACGGCCTGTTTCTTGTTTTTTGGCTGGTCAGTTCCCTAAACGTCTACTTTCCAGAAGAGATGACCGCCCGGGCGCGTGTTATTGACCTGATTGAGCGTCAATTTGCCTGGCTGCGCAAAGCCTTTGGCGGTGGAACCAGCCGCGACGGCTTGATTTTTGTCATTCAAACATCGGCCATATTTTGGCTGCTGGGGTATTCCGCCGCGTGGTTTACCTTTCGTGTGCCGCGTTTGTGGCGGGCGATTGTGCCAACGGGGCTGGTGCTTCTCAGTGTGGTTTATTACTATTCTGGCCCCAATTTGTTGTGGATTTACCTCATTGTTTACCTGCTGCTGTCGCTGCTGTTTATTGTGCGCACGCACCTTGTTTTTCAGGAGCGGTATTGGCGGGCGGCCGGTGTACGCTATGAACCGGGTGTTTGGTGGTCTTTTTTACGCGCCGGGTTTGTGGCAGCGGTGGCATTGATGTTGGTGGCCTGGAATTTGCCGACGCTTTCGGCCAGTACGGCCGTAAACGACGCATTAACCGGCACACGCGGCCCCTGGCGCGAATTTCAGGACACATGGACAAGGCTGTTTTCTGCCTTACGATCCTATGGCGGCCCCACAGCCGACCCATACCAGGACACACTTGTTTTAGGCGGCCCCCGAACAGTGGGCGATGTGCCCGTGATGGATGTGCTGGTTCCCGAAAAATTAGCCAATGTCTACTGGCAGGCCATTGTTTACGATACGTATGAAGACGGCCGTTGGGATGTTGCCGCTTCCGATGAAACCGTGCTGGTTTACCCAGACGAGGGCGTGCTGACAACGCCCTTTGCCCAGGCGCGGCAGGTGGTGACTCAAACCGTTATCAATTATCTGCCCAATTCCAGTTTGTTATATGGCGCGCCGGAAATTATTGGCACAAACCGGCAAATGTTTGTGGAAGGCACCAAAGACAGCAGTGGCAACATGCTGGTCACTACTGTGCGTTCCCGTTATGTACTGCGGCAGGGTGACCGTTATGAAGTGACTTCGCGCGTGCCTGTTGCCGATGCGCAAAGTTTGCGTCAGGCGGGGACAGCATATCCCGATTGGGTGCAGGAACGGTACTTACAACTTCCAGACACGATTTCGGAGGATACGCTGGCGCTGGCGGCCGATTTGATTCGTCCGCATGATAACCCTTACGATGCGGCCGTTGCTGTACGCGACTATTTGCGGGAAAACATTACCTATAATGACCAGATTGATGCCCCGCCGGAAGGGGTAGACCCGGTTCATTACACGTTGTTTATTAGCAAAGAGGGGTATTGCAATTATTACGCGTCCGCAATGGCGGTAATGCTGCGGTCACAGGGGATTCCAGCGCGCATTGTGAGCGGCTATGCCCAGGGGACGTTTGATCCGGAGGGGCGGCTGTACCGGGTGTTGGCGAGCAATGCCCACACCTGGGTGGAAGTTTATTTTCCGGGGTATGGCTGGATTCAGTTTGAACCAACAGCGTCTATTCCGGTGGAGTCTCGTCCAGAAACGGCCGCATCGGATGTAGGGGATGCGTTGAATAACCCGGCTTTTTCGCCAGACACAGAGCTGGATCGTGAAGCGCTGCTGGGTGAGGAAGACCTGCAAGACCCGGCGCTGGATGCTTTGCCTGATTTGCCGGTGGAGGATGCTGCTGCGGACACGGCCGTATCGACATTTCCAATCTGGCAGGTGGTGCTGGCGGTGCTGGCGGTGGCGGTTACCGGCGGGCTGCTTTTTGCCGCCAATGAGATAAACCGGCAGGTGGAGCAGGATGTGGAGCGTAGTTATTCGCGTTTGGGCAGTTGGGCACGCTGGCTGGGTATTTTCTTCCGGCCTGCACAAACGCCGTATGAACGGGCAGATTTAATGGTAACGGCCGTGCCGGAGGGTAAGGAGCCGATTCGCCACTTGGTACAGGCTTATGTGAAGCGGCAGTTTAGCCCCACAAAAGATGAAGATGGCGTTTCTCCAATGACTGAGTGGCAGCAGTTACGGCCGTTACTCATCAAAAAAGCCATTCAAAAACGCCTGGAAAATTTGCGCCGCAAACCCAAAGAAAACGATGCCGCCGCCCGGTGGCAGCGCATGAGAAACCGCCGCCCATAATTCGTAAGCCGAATTGAAAATTCGTCTGTTATAATGGTCACGTAGCAGCGAATCGTGATAAAAGGCAGCCTGTGCTGCCAGCAATGTCAAAGGACAAAACCGTGACCGATTCATCTTCACTTACCCAAATAAAAAACAACCTCAACCAGCTAAACCAACTAATAGAACGATTTGGCTCCACCGTAGATACCCAGCAAACATTTATCAGCAGCCGAATGAACCTGCTTGCCGCCGCCGAAAGCAGCGAAGAACTGAAGCGGCTTCTGGACAAAGTGCGCCACAATCTGGAAGAACTCAAAGTGCGCGTACAAACCCAGGAAAAAGAGCAAGCACAGCTCAAAGCCTTGCAAGAAATAGGGGCAGTCATCAACTCTTCCCTTGATCTGAATGAAGTGCTGGGCTTTGTCATGGATGCCATTATTCGCCTGACACAGGCAGACCGTTCTTTGCTGCTGCTGCGCGATGAAGAAAGCGGCGAAATGGAAGTGCAGGTTTATCGGGGCATTGACCGTAAAGCCATTGAAGGCTCTGCATTTGAAATTAGCCGAAGCATTGTGCGCAGTGTGGCCGAAAGTGGTGAACCGGTTGTGACGATGAATGCTCAATCTGACCCGCGCTTTGGCATGCAGGAAAGCGTTATTAGTTACAATTTGCGGTCTATTTTGTGTGTGCCCCTTAAGAGCAAAGACACCATTATTGGTGTGATTTATGCCGATAATCGTGTTGCATCCGGATTGTTTAATGATGCCGACCGTGACCTGTTGATGGCCTTTGCCAACCAGGCGGCCGTAGCCATTGAAAATGCCCGACTCTTCCGCCAAATCCGCAATCATCTGGCAGAAATTACCGAGATGAAGGATTTAATGGACAATGTGTTTGCCTCCATTGCCAGCGGCGTTATTACCATTGATGAGGAAGACCGCATCTTTTTATACAACCATGCGGCCGAGCGTATTTTGGGTATGCCCGCAGACAGCGTGATTTACCAAACGTACCAAAAGATTTTGTCGCTGTTAAAGCTGCCGGTTCATGATTTGGTAGAAACGGTAAAGCGCTCCGGCGGGGTACAAACGACGGAGTTGGATGTTTCT
Source organism: uncultured Ardenticatenaceae bacterium (assembly GCA_964600035.1). Lineage (GTDB taxonomy): Bacteria > Chloroflexota > Anaerolineae > Promineifilales > Promineifilaceae > CAZRIB01. The sequence goes on from CAZRIB010000048.1 coordinate 3,458, forward strand.
GTGGGGAACAGGCCGGGTACAACGACGTTGAATATGACGCTGTCACCACTGCGCGACCTGGAGTCGCAGCGGCTGGGGGTGGCTATGGTGCTGAATGATGTGTCGGAAAAGAAGCGGCTGGAGAGTGTGCGCCGTTATTTGCCGCCTGCACTGGTAGACAGGGTGCGTGACCTGGATGCTGCTCAACGGCCGCAGCGCCGCCATATGTCGGTGCTTTTTGCGGATGTGCGTGGGTTTTCAACGTTTAGTGAGCATCTTGACCCGGAAGAGTTGATTGAGATTATCAATGGCTATTTTACGCAGGCGGTCAGGGCGATTACGCGGTTTGAGGGGTTGACGGATAAATTTATGGGGGATGCGGTGATGGCGCTGTATAACACGCCGTTGAATCCTCAGGATGATCATATTGTGCGGGCTGTGAAAACGGCCGTTTTGATTAAAGAATTCATGGCTGAGTATCATGAAGAACTGCCCGACAACCGCAAACTGTACTTTGGCATTGGCATACATGCTGGTGAGGCCGTGGTGGGGAATGTAGGCAGTGCCCTGCGTAAAGATTATTCCGCCATTGGCGATGCCGTGAATTTAGCCAAGCGCTTGCAAGAGAATGCCCGCCCCAACCAGATTATTATTAGCCAGCCTGTCTACGATGCTGTAAAAGATTTGGTGAGGGTGGAAGTGTTAAACCCCATTCGCGTGAAAGGGCGCATGCAGTTGGAGCAGATATACAATTTGACCGGGCTGGCTGAATAATCAAGGATTGATGAAATCGCATTCCGTGTAACGGCAAACAGAATTGGGTGCTTTTTAGACGGCCGTTTCGTGACAAGCCACACAATCTCCAACTGCCAATCTCCCCCTTCCACACCTTTCATATTTAACCAATAAATCAAAAACAAATCATCACAAGGACGATTGCATGAATGTTAATGGACAACATTACCGGACAATTTGGCTGAAAAAGGGAAACCCGGATGAGGTGCAGATTATTGATCAACGGTATTTGCCCCACCAATTCGTGATTGAAACATTGCGTACGGTTGATGATGCGGCACGGGCAATTGCAGATATGCACGTGCGCGGGGCGGGGTTGATTGGAGCAACGGCCGCTTTTGGGATGTATTTGGCGGCGCTGCATGCTCACCAGGATGACCTTGAAACGGTGCTGGAGGCTGCTGCTGAACAGTTGAAAGCGACCCGACCAACGGCCGTTAACCTGTTTTGGGCGGTGGAGCGTGTCTTAAAAGCTGTACGCGAGTCGATGCCTGTGGGCAATACGGCCGTAAAAATTCGTGTTGCCGGTCAAACCGCCCAAACCATTGCCGACGAAGATGCAGATTACTGCCGCCGCATAGGTCAATATGGCCTGCCCCTCATCGAAAACATAGCCGAAAACAAAAACGGCCAACCCGTCAACATTCTCACCCACTGCAACGCCGGGTGGCTTGCCTTTGTTGATTACGGTTCTGCCACTGCCCCCATTTACGCCGCCCACGACAAAGGCATCCCCGTGCATGTGTGGGTAGATGAGACCCGGCCACGCAACCAGGGCGCGCGGCTGACAGCCTGGGAACTGGGACAGCACGGCGTGCCCCATACCGTAATCGCCGACAACGTTGGCGGCCATCTCATGCAGCATGGCATGGTCGATATGGTCATTGTAGGCACAGACCGCACCACTTACACAGGCGATGTCGCCAATAAAATAGGCACATATCTCAAAGCATTGGCCGCCCACGACAACGGTGTGCCTTTTTACGTGGCACTGCCTTCCTCTTCATTTGATTGGCAAATACGGGATGGCGTGCGCGAGATTCCCATTGAACAGCGCAGCGGCGACGAAGTGCGCCTGATTCAAGGTTTGCATGAGGGTGAAATAAAGCAAGTGTTACTGACACCGCCAGACAGCCCGGCCGTGAATTATGGCTTTGATGTGACGCCTGCCCGTTTGGTGACGGGGTTGATAACAGAACGTGGTGTGTGTGAGCCTTCTGAAGCGGGTATTTTTGGGCTGTATCCAGATAAACGGACGAGGAGTTGAGTTGGAATGAGTGCTTTTCGCAGTATTGAGTGGTTGGATAATGGTGTGGTGCGTATGCTGGACCAGCGCAGATTGCCCCATGAAACGGTGTATAACGATTATACGGATTATCGGGAAGTGGCGGCGGCGATTCGGGAGATGGTTATTCGTGGTGCGCCGGCGATTGGGGCGGCGGCGGCGTATGGGTTGGCGCTGGCTGCCGGTGAGGACACGGCCGTTTCCCTGCCAGCCCTGCAAGAAAAAGTGAAAGAAGCCGCCAAAGTACTGCGCCAATCACGGCCAACGGCCGTTAACCTGTTCTGGGCAATTGACCGGGTGCTGCATCTGGTGGACAGCACCGAATGGCAAAGTGCCGCACAGCTTCAGCAAGCCATTTTGCAAGAAGCCCATGCCATCGCCGAGGAAGACATCGCCATCAACAAACAAATTGGCCTCAATGCGCTGCCTCTCATTCCTGATGAAGCCACCATCATCCACCACTGCAACACCGGCAGTCTGGCAACGGTAGATTATGGCACGGCGTTGGGCATTATTCGCACGGCTCACGAGCATGGCAAAAAAGTGCTGGCCTTGCTGGACGAAACCCGTCCCCGGCTGCAAGGTGCGCGGCTTTCGGCGTATGAACTGAAGCAGCAGGGTATCCCTTTCAAAGTGATTGTGGACGGCGCGTCAGGCCATTTTATGCGGACGTTGGGCGTGGATTTGTGTGTGGTTGGGGCAGACCGGGTGGCGGCCAATGGGGACACGGCGAATAAAATTGGCACGTATAACCTGGCGGTGGTTGCCCATGAGAATGGCGTGCCATTTTATGTGGCTGCACCGACATCTACCATTGATATGGCAACGGCGAGTGGAGATGACATTGCGATTGAGGAACGGCCGTTCCGCGAAGTGACCCATGTTGGCGAATGCCAGATAACACCGGATGACATAGACGTCGCCAACCCTGCCTTTGACGTAACACCAGCCAAATACATCACCGCCATCATTACCGAAAAAGGCGTGGTGTACCCCCCATTTCAGAAAAATTTGGCAAAGCTCATGTTGATAGAATGACGGGGTGACAGGGGTGACACGGTGACAGGGGTGACATGAACCTGCCACCTGCCACTTGCTCAATCTCCCAATCTCTAATCTCCCAATCTCCCAACCCCTACTCCCCACCCGGCGCAACGATGACAGACCCCAAAATGTAGCGGTCGCCAATGATGCTGCCATCGTCGGCGGCCAAATGCAGCCGCCGCAGTCCCACCATTTCATACAGTCCCACTTCAATGAGATACTGCCCGGTTGGTAAATCGGGAGGGATTTGCAGTGAATAGGGGTCTGTCATTTCCTGCCCGGGCAGCCATTTGGGTATCCACAGATGGGTGGGGACAGCTCCGCCTAAAGGGGTGTAGTCCAGGGCGACGATGGGCTGGTTTGACAGGTCGATGAGATGGACAAAGATGGTGTAACTTTCTTCTGCTTTGGCCAGTGCCCGCCAGCGCAAATTAAGTTGTATGGTGTCGCCGGGTTGGGCGGTGATGGGGTCTGACCAGGGAGCTGTGTAACGGCCGTTTAACCGGGCTGTGGCGCTCACCAGTCCTACCCGTTGGCGGAAATTAGCCAGCAAATCATCCGTTTTGGGTGGGTTGGGATGGGCAGAAACCTCCCATTCTCCCAAGGATAAATTGAGCGGCAAAACGGTGTCGGTTGAAAGGTTTTTCAAGTCAACAGAGACGGGGTAGCGGCCAGCAGGCAGTGAGTGGGGCAAAGCTACATCGAACCGCTCCACAATGATTTCGCCGGGAAGCCAGCGCGGGGTAATGAGATGGCTGTCTGTGGTGAAGGTGTCGTTGATGTCGCCAATGTGAATGATGGGGACGTAGTAATCTTCTGTGCCGGTGGGGGTGGTCATGGCCAGGGTGATGGGTACGTAGTCGCCTGCGGTTACGGCCGTTTGTGGCAGTTCATACCCCACAATTTGAATGGCTTCTGCGCCAGCAGCGACAGGCGTTAATTCTGGCGGCATGGATGTGTCGCCCGGCTCTGCTACCTGATAATAGGGGCCGCGTGGCCGCAGCCGAAACTCTGTACCGGCTAAAATTTCTGGCCGGTAGGCGTGGGTAAAGACGGGGCCGGCAGGCAGATGGTTGAATACGCCTTCCAGCCAGGGGTTGCTGCCGGCGGTGGAGATGTAGACGGGGGTGACGTGGGGCGGGGTACGGCCGTTAACGTATTCTTCGTACCACAAGGGGGTTTGGGCTTCCCAGTTGTTGAGCAGGGTGGCGTTTGGGATACGGCCGTCGAACCATGTAAACGCATTCGTCACCACATCTGTGCCTTCATGGTAATTCCGCAGCGAAACATCCGGCAAATTGTTTGCCACCTGCCAGATGGGGCCAGCCGCCAAAGCCGCCAGCAGCCAGCCAGCCTGCCAATAACGGGACGACGGCAGGGATGACAATGCGCCCACCAGCCAAAGCAGGCCGAATCCGGCAAACAGCGCCACTACCAACAGCGGGCCAAGCAGATAAGCCATAATATCTTGCGCCCGCAGGCTAATGACAAAGGCATAAACGCCGAGGAAGGCAAACAGTGCCAGCACAAGCGGCAGCCGGGAGGGCAAGCCGGGGCGCGAGCGCGAAGGGACCAGAAGTGAGACAACGCCTGCCAATGCCAGGCCAATGATGGGCAGGGTGTATTGCAGGCGCAAAATAGACCAAAAAACAATCAACCGGTTGGGCTGCTCGGAAAGGGGGAAGTAGGGCAAACTTTCGCTCAGGCCGCGTGCCAACACATGGGCCAGAAAGCCGTCCAGCGTGTTCATGGTGGTGGGGCCAAAGGGGGCAGATGGACTGCGCAAGGGGTAATAGAGCCAGACGCTGAGACCCAGCAGGGCAAAGGCCAGCATGGTGAGAATGGTGCGCCAACGGAAGAGATGGGAGATTGGGGATTTAGGATTGGTCGAGCTGCTTGAATCTCCAATCTCCAATTTCCAATCTTGTGGCTGCTGCCACCAAACGAGCAGGATGAAAAGGGTGTAGGCCGGAAAACCAAAGGCGGTGAGTGGATGGTGGGTAATGCCCAGTCCGGCGGAGAGGCAGAAGGCGTAGAGCCATTTGTTGGCGGATGGATCGGTTTGTTGTGCAGCCCACCATTTGGTGAGGAGGTAGATGTTGATGATGAGAAATGTGCCGGTGATGATGTGGGGGTTGGCGTGGATGGCGTGCTGCCAGATGTTGACGGCCGTACCGCCTGCCAATGCTGTGAATAGAGCGACTGGCCGGGTATACGGCCGTTTGCCGCCTACCGTGACAATGATGCCATACAAGGCCAGTGCGGCCACGGTGGTAGTGACGGCCGAAAGCAAGTGCATGCGCCAGGGGATGTCGCCAATGGGCACAACAAGCTGAAACAGTTTGCCCAGGACTGTATAAAAAGCATAGCCGGGCGGATGGGCAATGCCGAGAACGGCCGTAATCATCGTGTATTCGCTTGGGTCGCCCAAAACCAGCGACTGCGCCAGTGTGGCAATGTATAAACCGGGCAAGACCACGATAATGATGGCAGGAAAAAACAGGGGGTGAAAATGAAAGCGAGAAGGTCTGTTATGGTTGTTCATCATAATTCTCTGACGCTCTAGAATCCGTAATCCGTAATTTGTAATTCGTAATTTGTAATTCGTAAATCGTTTTCCGTGTACGCTGCCTCTGGTGATTTCATCGGAAGACGGTATACGGGCTTCGGGCTGCGTGTACTGATCACTTCTTGATCTGGTCGTAAATGGCGAGCGTTTCTTTGGCAGCACGCTGCCAGCTAAATTTGGCGGCCTGCTCCAGCCCTAACTGGCGGCGATGGATATATTCTTCCTTGTCTGTCAAAACACGCCGGATAACGGCCGTCATTTCATCAACATCATGCGGGTCAAAATAAACGGCCGCATCCCCTCCTACTTCTGGATGGCTGCTGGCATTGCTGGCCGCCACAACCTGCCCGCAGGCCATATGTTCCAGCACAGGCAGCCCAAACCCCTCATACAAACTGGGCTGCACGGCCAACTCTGCGCCGGCAATAACAGCGGGCAAATCTTCATCGGGAACCCAGCCCAGCACATGCACCACATCTTGCAAGCCAAGCCGCTCAATTTTGGCAAAGAAATCGTCGTACAGCCACCCCTTGCCCCCGGCCAGGACAAGCTGCATCTTGGGAAAAGTTTTGCGGAGGAGTAAGAGGGCATCCAGGAGCCGGTTCAGGTTTTTTCGCGGCTCGATGGTGCTCAGGTGAATGAGATAGCGGTCTGGTAAGTGATATGTCTGCCGGACATAAGCCACCCTGGCCGGAGGCGGGGGAGCGAAGTGAGGGGCCGCTGCCTCATACACAACATGGATTTTAGCCGGGTCGATGCCGTAGTACCTGACGATATCCTGTTTGCTGGCCTGCGAGACGGCTATGATGGCGTCTGCCCGGCGGCAGTACAGTGGCATGGCAATGTTTAAGTACCAGTAGTTGAGTTTTTTGTGGTATGCCGGGAACAGCTTGTATATCAGGTCGTGGACGGTGAGGACGGTGGGAATGCCGTGCAGGGGCATGAGCAGGTGTTCGGTGGCGTGGAACAGGGCGGCGTCTGGTATGAGCCGGTTGAAGTTGATGCGGCTGAGTTGGCCTAGCAGAACGGCCATGCGCCAGGGTTTGTAGCCCCATTGGATGGAGAAGCGGGGTGTGGTAGGGGGAAAGGTGGATGGGAAACGGCCGTCTTTCCCCTGATTATAAAAGACGCCGAACCGTTCTGGTTGTTGGGCAATTAAAGCCAGGGCCAATTTTTCTGCGTAACGTCCCAGCCCTGCGCGAGAATGTACGGCCGCTGAAATATCGATGACATCCATAACGTTTATATCTGTGGTGGATGCTGCTGCCACCATTCGGTTGACCAGGCAACCGCTTTTTTGATGCCTTCGCTAAGTGGGGTGCTGGGGGTATAGTTGAGCAGGGCGCGGGCTTTGCCGATATTAGCTACGTATTGGGTTACTTCACCTACGCGAGACGGTTCGATGGTCATATTGGGTGTTTTGCCCAGGGCTTCGGCAATGTAGTTTGCCATTTGTATCAGACTGTTGCCTTGTCCATAGGCCAGGTTGATGGTGTGGTTGGCTATTTCACCACTGGTCAGTTTTTCTATGCCGGTTAGTACGCCTTGCACGCAGTCGTCTACGTAGGTGAAGTCCAGAATTTTGTCTTTGCCGTAGATGGTGATGGGTTGGTCGTTGGCAATTTTGTGGATGAATAGGGGGATGACGCGTTCCATGCGGTGAAGGTCGTTGTCGTAACGGCCGTAAACATTGCTAAACCGAAAAACCAGATAAGGCAGGTCATAACATTGGGCATAGGAGTAAATTAGCGCTTCTCCAGAGATTTTGCTGGCCGAATACGGGCTTTCTGTAAAGGCAAAATCGGCATACGATTCTTCAGTAATATAGCGGTGAATATCCCCATACACCTCGCGAGAGCTGCTAAAAATAATGGGCACATTATTTTGGCGGCAAAACTCCAGCACATTAAATGTCATGGTGATATTGGCCAAAGCCCGGTGAGGCTGCTGAACCAATTCATGTACTTTGGCGTGGGCGGCAAAGTGCACCACAACATCCAAATTATCTGGATACGGGGCATAGCCAATCCCCCCTTTGTGGTTGTTGTAAGGGGCGCTTAAATCTTGCAAAAGCGTTTCGATTTCATTTGTCCAACTATTTGGGCGAATATCTACGCCAAAGACCTCATGGCCTTGTTTGAGCAGGTGCAGCCCCAGGTTTGTGCCAATTTGGCCGCTGGAACCGGTAATGAGGATGCGCATTTTTAACTCCTTCAGAATAAAGATTGATGATTAAAGCAGGTGGCAGGATGCAGGTTGCAAATGATGCTGCCTACGACCCGCCCCCTGTTCATTGCCGTCTGGCTGTTTGCCGCAATTGTACGGGTTTCAGGAAGATAGGGAAAACAAAAAAGAGTGGTTTAGGCCACTCTTTTGGTTTGTGTGATTTTAGTAATCGAGGATTTGGGAGGCGAGGGAACGTGTGTCTTCTCTTGTGCGGGCCATTTTACGTTCATGCCATCTGGTACGGGCGACTTCCAGGTCCTGGTTTAGCTGCATCCAGTTTTCTACGGCCAGCAGCAGCCCTTTTTGGGATTTACCAAAGAGGTATGGCGTAAACCATAATTTTGGGGTGCGCAGTGCTTTTGGAAAGGCGTCCATTTGTATAAGAACGATGGTTTGTTGGTAGAGGGGGGCCAGTAATTTTTGGTCGCGTCTGGGTGTGGATTCACGAGGGTAGTGGTTGGCCAGGGTGGTTGGGACGATGGAGGCGATACGGCCGTAACTGATTTTCACCTTACGCAGCGGCCCTTGCAGTAACAGCACCTTATCACTTATTTTTACCGAAGCCCGGCGCATGAGAATGCCATAATACACCCAAAGCACAGCCAAAACGGCCACAGCTACCCATACCCAATACCAATAATCACCAAACAACGGATAAAACAAATCCACAACACCCAAAACAAAAAGAAGCAGCAAGCCAAACAACAATTTGCCACGCATACGGCGGCTAATTAGTTCATACACCAACAGCTTGTGCTTCTTCATTATTGTTCCCGTCCTGCATTTGTTCTTACATGGCTAAATTTGAAACCCGCCACGATAAGGGATGATTTTATAAGAAAAGTCTGTTACCAAATCTTGAAGCTGGTCATTCAACAATTTCCAGTCCTCGGACTCCAAAACACGCTTCATAACAGACTCATCATGGCAAATAAAACCAATGAGCCGGTTTGGTGCATCCCCATAGGCTGTGTGCCATGCTTCACTCATTTGCAAACCATAGGCTTGCATGGCAGGTACATAACTGCCCATGACAAATTGATAATATTCCTGAAGTTTTTGATGTGGAACTTCGTAAGTTAGTAATAATTTAACACCAATTTGAGGTTCCATATGTTACCCCCGTTTACTGTTACGCTTGTTGTACTGTTTCTGCTGCAATTGGTACTGTAAAGACAAATGTGCTGCCTTCGCCTAATTTGCTGGTAAAGGTGATTTCACCCCCTTGGGCTTCAACCATTTTCTTGACAATGGAAAGTCCCAATCCCCAGCCTGTTTGGGCGCGTATGACTTCGTCTTCTGCCCGGAAGAATTGGGTGAATAGCTTGGCCTGATTTTCTTCTGAAATGCCGTACCCATTGTCGCTGACGGCAATATGAGCAAAATTGTCTTCTTGGTGAATGTTGATGTGAATACGGCCGTTTTCCGGCGAATATTTATGCGCATTACTGACCAGATTGGTCAATACCTGTGAAATCCGTTTCGGGTCTGCATACAATTCCGGTACGTCATCGGCAATGTCAATGGTAAGCGTTTGTCCCTTTTCCGTCAATGCAGACTGGAACGTATCCACTACATCATCCACCACATCATGAATGTCAAAATTTTGCAGTTCAAACTTCATGCGGCCAGCTTCCACCCGGTTAATGTCAGACAGGTCGCTAATTAATGAACTCATGCGCTTTAAGTTGCGCTGAATCACATCCAGAAACTGCTTTTGTTGTTCTGTTAATTCGCCGGCCATGCCGCTTTTCATCAAGTCTGCATACCCTTTGATAGATGTGAGCGGCAGCCGCAGCTCATGGGTAACAAGTGACACAAAATCTGTTTTGGCTTTACTGGCAGCCTGTAAATCGGCATAAAGCTGTGCGTTTTTAATGGCAACGGCCGCACGGTCGGCCAGCCGCTCTACAAAAGCGACATCATCCTGGTCTAAGGCGTGTGGGTTTTGGCTTTCCAGGGTAATCAGACCAATGATCTGGGCGTTTTGGTGGATGGGTACGGCGACCTGCATCTCTGTCGCTGAGCCGTCTATAGCCATTTCATGGGAAACGTGGTGGCGAATATCGGAACGGCCGTTTACCAACACCGACTGCAAAACCGGATGCTTACCAGTAATAACATGCGCCTCCCCATTTGCGCCCGCTCCACGATGCACCAACAGGCGCAGCCGCAAACCCTGTTCAGGATCATCCTCCAGCAGCCCAATCGAACCGCCATCCGCATGTGTCAGCCCAATAGCCCAATCCAGTGCCAGGCTCAGCACCCGATCTAAATCCAGCGACTGATTAAGCTGCTGGTCAATCTGTTGGAATAACGTCACTTCCTCAACCCGCCGGGCCAGTGCCTGATCCGTTTGCGTAAACAGACGGGCATTATCCAGCGCAATGGCCGCCTGATTGGCAAAAGCCATCAGCAAATCCAAATCTTCCTGATTAAACACACCGCTAAACAGGCGATTATCTACATAAACGGCCCCCAAGGTATAGCCGCGAATACGAAGCGGCGCACACATAATGGAACGAAGCTGCAAACCAACGACACTCTCCTGAGTAGAAAAGCGGTCATCTTCCTGAGCATTGTTGGTTAAAACAGCTTTACCGGCAGCAATGGCGCGTTCCACCACCGTGCGGCTAATTTGCAGCGACGGCGCATCCAGATCCCGCTGGTCAATCGTGCGCGAGGAGCGGACTTTCAACTCGCCAGTCACCTCATCATACAGCATCATAATGGCACGCTCTGCACCAGTCAGATGCATAATGGCATCCATGATCTGGTTAATAACCTGGTTGGGATCCAGTGATGCCCCAAGTTGGGAACTAACTTCATAAAGTGCCAAAAGCCGTGCTTTTTGTTTATCTAACGTTTGTTCGCTCATTGTTTTGTCTCTTTGTGATAGACGGAATTAGTAACTCTTTTGGTAAGCGTTCAGTTGGTCAGCTAGTACCCGTATTCCGTATTCCGTATTCCGTAATCCGTAATCCGTAATTCATAATTCATAATTCATAATTCATAATCCGTGTGCTCTATCTCTGGTAACTTCATCGGGAAACGGTATACGGACTTCGGGTTACGTG
>CAZRIB010000049.1:0-14269 GCA_964600035.1 uncultured Ardenticatenaceae bacterium
ATTGCATATTTGGTAGGGGCAGGTTTCAAACCTGCCCCTACATCTGGTGTCAACCACATGAAATCCTAAAGAGCCTTTTTTGTTTGATTTGGCGGGAAATGGCTAATGTGTTTTGTTTTCTGATAAGCTGTAGAGCAATTGTGTTCGTGGTGGTGCATTGTCGGGCATTGAAATGCCCTGCTGTAAATTAGAAACCCGTTGAAACGGGTTAATAACAACATTTTGTGGCCGTTTTAGTGCGTTTTAACGTACTTTTGGTTATAGCCAATGATTTCAATCGTTGGTGATAGGTAAACTGCGATTTAATGCGGTCGTACCTTTCGTGTCATGCGTGAAATTTGTGGCGATAGATCTACTGAGACTACTTTAATGACTGATTCCTGAATGATCAATCTTTTTTTCAAGGGAGGAATGAAATGGCAAAACCTAAACCGCAATCGAGTGAAGTGCATCCGGGGCCGGGCTTTCGGATCCGTCGGATGGTTGATCGGCCAGATGAGACTTTGGTGGCGGCGTTTGCGGAGTTTGAAACGCCGGATATTTCTGATTTGATGAACCGGTTTTATACGATTTCGACGCAAATTCGTAATGTTACGGCCGTGCCGCAGCTTTTGGGCACAGCTTGTACCGTCAAGGTTTATCCGGGTGACAATCTCATGGTACACAAGGCATTGGACATTGCCCGTCCGGGGGATGTGATTGTGGTGGATACCAGCACCGGTTTGTCCAATAACGGCATTATTGGTGACACAATTGCTACAAAGGCCAAACATCGGGGAATTGCTGGTTTTGTGATTGATGGGTTGGTGCGGGACATTCCGGGAATTCGAGCGGTGGGGCTGCCTGTGTTTGCCAAAGGGATAACGCCGCAAGGGCCACTGCATCGTGGGCCGGGCGAGATTAATTTTCCGATTAATTGCGGTGGGGTGGTAGTTCATCCGGGCGATATTATTTTTGGCGATGACAATGGGATTGTGGTGATTCCGCAGGATTATGCGGCTGAGCTGTTGGAAAAGCTGCGGGCACGCCGGGCGGCGCTGAAGGATTATTTGACGGCGGTGCAGCGTGGCGACTTTTCTAATGCCTGGGTGGATGCCATTTTGACGGATGGAGGGTGTGAGTATGTTGATTGATTTGGGTGAGGGATGGGAAACGGCCGTAAATCCGTAAGTAAAAACGAAACTTTACCTTTCTACACTAACCAATAACGTAAGGGTTCAGCCATGCGCTTGGGCTGGCTGAACAGCTACTTGCCCAATTACAAACAATTCAAGGTAGCAAAATGGATTTCAATTGGAATGAAGAACAGCTTGCATTCAAAGAAGCTGTCACCACATTTGCCCAAAAAGAACTAAACGACAACATCATCGAGAGGGATAAAGCGGGTGAGCTTTCCAGGGAGAATTGGCAGAAGTGTGCCGACTTTGGCTTGCTTGGGCTGCCCTTTCCAGAGGAATATGGCGGTTCAGAAGCAGATATTTTAACCACCATGTTGACAATGGAAGGGCTGGGATATGGCTGCCGGGATAATGGGTTGATGTTTGCCCTGAATGCCCAGATGTGGAGCGTGCAGCATCCTATCAGCGCCCTGGGCACGCCCAAGCAAAAAGCCAAATACCTGCCAAGACTGATTCGTGGTGAAATTATTGGCGCACATGGCATGACAGAACCCGATTCCGGCTCTGATGCTTACAGCTTGCGCACACGGGCAGAAAAAGTGGAAGGCGGTTACGTGTTAAATGGTTCCAAAATGTTTGTAACCAGCGCCCCCATTGCTGATATTGCCGTTATTTTTGCCACTACAAATCCCAATATGAAGATGTGGGGCGTGACGGCTTTTATTGTAGAAAAAGGGACGCCCGGCTTTTCGGTAAGTCGTGATATTGAAAAAATGGGGATGCGCACCTCCCCCATGGGCGAGATTGTGCTGCAAGATTGCTTTGTGCCAGAGGAAAATCGGTTAGGGCCTGAAGGGGCTGGCGCGCGAATTTTTGCCAGTTCTATGGAATGGGAACGAAGCTGTATTTTGGGCTGTCATATAGGCGGTATGCAGCGGCAGTTGGAAGAGTCCATTGCTTATGTGCGGGAACGGGAGCAGTTTGGCCAGCCAATCGGCAAATTTCAGTCGGTGTCTAACCGCATTGCCAATATGCGTGTGCGCCTGGAGAGTTCCCGGATGCTGTTATATAAGGTGGCTTGGTTAAAAAGCGAAGGCCGTTCTGCAAATTTGGAAGCGGCGATGGCGAAGCTGCATATTAGTGAAGCGTTTGTGCAGAACAGCATGGATGCGGTGCGGGTTCGTGGCGGTTATGGATATATGAGCGAGTATGAAGTGGAGCGTGAACTGCGCGACGCGATTGGTAGTACGATTTATTCGGGTACGTCGGATATTCAACGGAACATTATTGCACGTTTGCTGGGGTTATAGCTATGTTGATTTCTTTACCACATGCACTTGATCGGTCTGCGGCGCGTTTTCCGAATAAGGAGGCGGTTCGCTGTAATGGGAAGGCGCTGACGTATGCTGAATTGCAGCGGCAGGCGAATAGTCTGGCGGCGATTTTGCGCCAGCAAGGTGTGAAGCGCGGCGACCGTGTGGGTATTTATATGAATAAGGATTTGGAAACGGCCGTTTCCGTGTACGGCATTATGAAAGCCGGTGCTGCCTACGTGCCGTTGGATCCATTTGCCCCCTTGTCGCGCCTGTCCTTTGTCATCAACGACTGCGATATTCGTGTCGTCGTGACAAAGCCCAACAAATTGGCACAGGTAAAAGAGATGCTGCCAGAGACAAAGTTAAGTTGTCTGGTTGGGGTTTCTCAGCAGGACGATGTGCCGGTGTACTGTGTGCCGTGGGAATCTGTGGTAGAAGGGGCCGCCGGTACAGACCCGGGCATTCATGTGATTGAGCAGGATTTGGCCTATATTTTGTACACTTCCGGCTCGACGGGAACGCCGAAGGGGATTATGCACACCCATCGCAGTGCGTTGAGCTTTGCAGAGTGGGCGGCTTATGAGTATGGCTTGACGCAAAGTGACAAGGTGTCGAACCATGCGCCGTTTCATTTTGATTTGTCTACGTTTGATATGTACGCAACGGCCGTTGCCGGGGGCACAGTTGTCATCATTCCAGAATTTGTCACCAAATTCCCGGCCAGCCTGTCCAAACTCATTCAAGACGAACAAATTAACGTCTGGTATTCCGTTCCCTTTGCCCTGATTCAGTTGATGGAGCGGGGGGCACTGGAAAACAGAGACCTGAGTTCTTTACGCTGGATCTTATTTGCCGGTGAAGTATTTCCCACCAAACATTTGCGCCGTTTGATGAATTTGCTGCCAGACGTGCAGTTTAGCAATTTGTACGGCCCGACCGAAACGAATGTATGCACCTTTTACCATGTCACCAGCGTGCCGGAGGGAGATGAACCCATTCCCATTGGCGTGCCCTGTACCAATACGGAAGCCATTGTGGTGGATGCAGATGACCACATTGTGGCGAAAGGGGAAAGCGGCGAGCTGCTTATTCGCGGCGGTACGGTGATGCGTGGGTATTGGGGACGTCCCGATTTGAATGAAAAAGGCTTTTTCTTGCGTGAGACCATTGTGGGGCATCCTGATATTTTTTACCGTACCGGTGACCTTGTGGAGGAACTGCCGGATGGGAATTATAAATATCTTGGCCGCAAGGACAGGCAGGTGAAGACGCGGGGCTATCGTGTGGAATTGGATGAAATTGAGGTGGCGATGTTGTCCCATCCTGATGTGCAGGAAGCGGCCGTTTACACGGTTTCTGATGGGGAAGGCAGTACGTTGATTGAGGGCGCTGTTGTGCCCAAACCGGACACATCGCTGACCAGTGAGGCTCTGTCTGCGTTTTTGCACACAAAATTGGTTCCGTATGCTGTGCCGGTGAAGTTGATGGTGCTGCCGGAGTTTCCGCGGACATCGACGGGCAAGATTAATCGGAGAGAATTGCAGGCAATGTCGGTAACGGCCGTTGCCTGAAACAATTTTTAATAAAGATTAGAGATTAGAAACTGCTTTTCTGCGCCCTCTATCTCAATGGTTCATTTTATAGGGAGAGTTGTAATGCAAGCTGAAATTCCAGAAAGTTGTGATGTTGTTGTTATTGGTGGAGGCCCTGCCGGCAGCAGTGCGGCCGCTTTGTTAGCCCAAAAGGGGCTTGATGTGGTGCTGTTTGACAAGGCCAGACATCCCCGGCCAAATGTGGGCGAAAGTTTGATCCCCCATTTTTGGAAATTTGCAGATTTAACCGGTGTTTCCCCAAAAGTAGAGAAAGAAGGGTTTATTGCTAAAGCAGGCGGCATCACAGTTTGGAACGGCCGTATCCATCAATTCTCCTTCTCCAGCTTCGGCTACACCCGCCCAGCTCTCCACGTAGAACGCGACCGGTTCGACCACATCTTGCTGGAACATGCCGCAGATTCCGGCGCACAAGTATTTGAAGAAGTCAGCGTAAACGGAGCCGATTTCAGCAGCGAAAATCCGGTTGTGTCTTATTACGACATGATGCCAGACAAACGCGGGAGCGGCCAGATAAGCTGCCGCTACGTAGTCGATGCCAGCGGCGTGGCTACCGTGCTGGCCAAACAATTCAATGCCCGCAAAATAATCAACTACAAGCACAAATTTCTGGGCATGTGGGGCTACTTTGACAATGCCAATTATGTCGGTGCGGATGGGTGCAGTCACCGGCCAGATGAACTGCCCGGCGTAAAGCCTGTTACGTTTGTCCTTTCTTATGAAGAAGGCTGGGTCTGGCATATTGCCTTGCGCGACCGGACCAGCATTGGCCTTGTTATCAACACAGACCGCATTAAGCGGATGGGCAAGGAAGAGCAAGAAGCCTATTTTCTGGAAACCGTCCATCGCATTCCCTACCTGCGGGAATTGTTACAGCCTGCCACGTACCGCGAAGGGTCATTAACATTCCGGCCAGATTATTCTTATTACTCCACTAAAACAACAGGCACAAATTTCTGCTGTATTGGGGATGCTGGCGCATTTGTTGACCCCATCTTTTCACATGGTGTACAGGCTGCGTTTTACAATGCGGCCGTTGCTGCCTGGACAATTGAGTCATCGTTTAAGCGGCCACACAACGCCGCCAAATATGCCCGTATTCTGGAAACGCGCTTGCAGCAGCACTACGGATTCTCGCGTTCATTAGCATTAGGCGATTTTGGTGGAGAAGGTGTTCGCTCCGATTTGGTGCAGGCCTTAATGAAGTCCATGCCTCCCATCGAATTGGAGATGATGCTGGTTGCTTCTGATATTTCCAACCGCTCAACAAACTTTTTAAAAATGGCGCGAGACGCTGGTGTGGTCGGTAATTTCGAGGACGGGTATGTTTCAGAACGTGCCCGTATTCTGGAAACCTTACAGGTCTAGACGAGCATCACGTGGCAGGTGGCCGGTTGCAAGTGACAGGGTGCAACCGACGCAGCTTCGTAATTCGTAATTCATAATTTTTTCAGGAGATGTTTAACATGAGTAACGCAAAAATTATTTTGCAAAACTATATTCAAAAAGAGTTAATGAATGGAGCAACCGGGTCAATGGATGAAAATGAGAATCTGTTGGCATCGGGCATTATTGATTCCCTGGGTGTTTTGCGCCTGGTCTCTTTTGTGGAAGAGCAGTTTGGTGTGGAAGTGCCGGATGAGGACGTTACGCTGGAGAATTTCCAGAGCATTAAAGCGATTGCGGATTATTTAGAAACGGCAAAAGCATAATCGCTTTGGGCAAGCCGGACAGCGGTTTTTATGGCCGGGTTTTTGGTGGTTTGCTCATATTGTGTCTGGCAGCGAAGGTAGGCACTAAGCTGGAAGGGTGTACACGTTTCCTGCTTAGTGCTTTTTTATGAATTTTTGAGGTTTGTTGCAAATATGTCGAGACGCTTATTGGTTTTGATGGGGTTGGCAGTGGTTAGTTTGGCACTTTACCATGCTTCCGGGTATGGGTTTAGTGCGCTGTTTTTTTGGACTGACCGCTATATGGCTGTAGATGTGCCAAACTTTGATTTGCATGGGTCGGTGGCTTATTATGGCTTGATGGCTGTGCGCCGGCTGGCCGGTTTTGGTGTGATGGCGTTTTTGTTTGTGTCTGGATATTTCATTGCTTTTGCCGCGGGTAAAAAGCAGACGGTTTCTTGGCAGATTATTCGGGCGCGTGTGAATGGCTTGATTTGGCCTTATTTGTTTTGGTCGCTGGCTATTTTTGCGTTTCAGTTTGTGGCTTTTGGGCGCGTGGATGCGCCGTTGGTTTACGGCCGTCGCCTCTTGCTCGGCGAAGTCATTGGTTCCTACTACTATATTCCTCTGCTCATTCAACTGTATGTGCTGTCGCCATTTCTTGTGCCGCTGGCACGAGACCGTTGGAAACTGCTGCTAACAATCAGTGCGGCCATCCAGTTAACCGTGCAGCTTTTGCGCTACTTTGCCTTGTTTGGCTGGGACTTTCCCGGCCTGGAGCAGTTAATAGACTGGACACCGATTTGGTTTTTCCCGATTCGTATTTTCTGGTTCACGTTGGGCATGGTTTTTGGGTTTCATTATCGGGAGTTTCGTGATTTTTTGCAGCGGACGCGCTGGATGTGGTTGGGAGCGGCCGTTACCGCTTATATCCTCACGCTGGTTGAGTACGAATGGCTGCTCACTGTGGTCGATCGTCCCTGGATTGGTGCATTTTCTACTGTATCGACGTCGTTGTACGCTTTAACGTTTATTGTGGCATTTATTGCATTCGATAAAGTCAAATATCCATATGCCAAACAATTGTCCGATTTGGGTGCAAAAGCGTTTGGTATTTATCTGCTCCATGACATGGCAATGAATACGGTGGGAACGGCGCTTTATTTTTGGGCGCCCTGGGTATTAGGTAACCAACTGCTTTATCAGGGTATTTTGATTGCTGTGGGTTTGTTCACGCCACTGGCTTTGATGACATTGGTGCAAAAAACACCGGCCAGGCGGTCTTATAAATATCTATTCGGGTAGTAACGTTGTTTAAGTATTCGTAAGGGATAGGCTTTGGTAAACCGTTCTGTGGATGGAATTACGGCCGTTTCTGCTGTACATGTTGCTGGTCAACCTAATCTTTCTTATCAACGATCCAATCTGACACGCTTGCAGCTTCTCTATTGGGTTGGACAGGCATTGAGACCAACTGCGCCAATTTATACCGGGGCGCTGGCGTTTACATTAACCGGTCCGCTGGATGTGGCGCGATTTCGGGAGGCATTTACGGCCGTTGTCGCTGAAAGCGACGCACTGCGGACCATTATTACCATTGGCGTAGACGGCATTCCCCAACAAGTTGCCATTGACAAGATGGCCGTGACCATGCCGCTTGTCGATTTGTCCCATGCCGATTCGTCTGAAACGGCCGCAAAAGCATGGATGCTGGCACGCAGCCAGCAAGTGCCGCTGCTTTCACAGTGTTTGTTTGATACGGCCGTACTGCGTTTGGCAGATGAGAAGCATATCTGGTTTATAAACCAGCACCATTTAATCACCGATGCCGGGTCAACTTATTTGTTGTTTGAACGGGTGGCGCGGCGATACGAAACGGCCGTTTCCTCATTACCGCCTCTTTACCCCTTTGCCGACTATGTGGCCTACGAGCGGGCTTATTTACAGTCACCGCAGGCGCATAAATCGGCGGCATTTTGGGAAGAAAAATTAGCCGATCCTTTGCCGGCCTTGCGTATATTTGGTGAAGCTCCGCATAAACAGGGCACGGCCGTTACCCGGCGCACCCTCATTCTGCCCCCACAAACAAGCCAGAAAATCCGGGCATTAGCCAGCCACCCCGCAAACACAGCCATGACAGCCGATGCGGCACGCTACAACGTGTTGGGCATGATTTTTCTGGCCTTGCTCCATCGCATCACGGGTTTGCCGCGCCTTTCCTTCCTCTCTCCTGTTCATAACCGGCCAACCCAGGCCTTTAAGCAAACGATTGGTTTGTTGATGGAGTTGTGTCCCATTGTGGTGCAAATAGAGCCGGAAGATACCTTTGCCTCGCTGCTGGCACGAGTAAGCCAGGAAGTAAAGGCCAGTATGCGCCATTATCAATATGGAACCAGCCTGTTTAGCCAAAACCGTATTCATGACATCATGTTTAATGTGCATGAGCGCCCTGTGCTGACGTTGAACGGAACGGCCGTTGAGCAGGAAATGGTTCATCCCGGTGCAGGCACAGACACATTGGCATGTCATGTTCGGGATGAAAAAGAAACAAACCGGATGTTTGTTCAACTGGATTTTCATGATGATGTGTTCACACCAGAGCAGCAGGAGATGGTCATGGCTGCTTATGGGCGTTTGGTAGAGGCTTGTCTGGCTGATATGGAGACGGCCGTTGCTAACGTAGATTTACCCTGGGACGACACGGCCGTTACCCAAACCAGCCCGCCACAAAAGGAGCGAGAATACCTGCCCCCGCGGGATATGCTGGAGTTTCAACTTCAGCAAATATGGGAAGACCTGCTAGGCGTTCACCCCATCGGGGTAAATGACAACTTTTTTGAATTGGGTGGCAGCTCCTGGCAGGCCATGCGTCTCTTTGTGCAAATTGAAAATCTAACAGGCTGTTACCTGCCCATGACCACACTGCTGGAAGCCGGCACGATTGCCCGGCTGGTTCCATTTTTGCGCAAGCAGACGAGCAATGAATGGGAAACGCTCATTACAATTCAACGGGGAAGTGAAGCGAAACGGCCGTTATTCCTCATCCCCGGCGCAGGCGGCAACGGCCTGGTCATTGCCCGCATTGCCCAATACCTCTCACCAGACCAACCCGTCTACACCTTCCTTATACCCGGCCTGGTTGGCAATGAAATGCCCTACACCACCATTGAAGAAATGGCAGCCTTCTATGTAGAAGCCCTGCTCAACCATCAAACCGAAGGCCCCTATTTATTAGGAGGTTATTCAGCGGGAGGCGTGGTTGCGTTTGAAACTGCCCGCCAATTAAAAGAATTAGGGCATCAGGTAGATTTATGCGTCATCATCGACGCGCCTGCCCAATCCCGTATATACAGCTATTTGCAATGGGCCGTTAACAGGGCCGCCACACGACAGCAGTTAAATAAGCAGCAGCGGCAAATCCTGTTTCTCAAATGGCGTGATCGCTTGTTTGAAATGAATTATTTTTTGCGCAGGGGATGGCTGGATGTCATGCTGGCCGGGGCACGAGCAATAAAACGGGGATTAACAAACACCAAAACGGCCGAATCACCACTACCCTACGCTGCAGACCGATACGGCTCACAAATGGAAGACCCCAGAATGCGCGCCATTTTTGAGCTAAATGACCGGGCTGTCCGCTCTTTTATTCCTCGTAAGTATGCAGGTAAGTTAGTTTTGATTAAATCTAGAGAAGGATACGAACGCCATACCGTGCGTTCGCCATATCATGATTTGGGATGGGGCAGAATTGCCGAGAAGGGCGTCACCGTTTATGAAGTGCCTGGTACACATTTGAATATGGTCAGAGAACCCAATGTGCAATTTGTGGCACGCCACTTGCAGGACTGCCTGGACGAGATTCAGTAGAACCCGGTACGCTAAAAGCGGCGATTACTTGTATCCGTATTCAGTTATCCGTTTTCCGTGTACTCTACCTCTGGTAATTTCATCGGGAAACGGTTTACGAACTTCGGGTTACGTGTACCAGAACCCGATTTAATCTTCAACCATTCATCATTATTCTCAGAGAAGTTGGAAGCGCATCGATGCCTGAACTAATCGTCACTCACCAAAGTGCGGAGCCGGCACAAATAGAACACAATCATTTATACGAACAAACCAATTTAACAAAGCTGCAAATGTTGTATTGGGTAGGGCAAAAGCTGAAGCCGGATGTTTCTTTGTTTACGGGAACGCTGGCTTTTACTTTGTTGGGGCCGTTGGATATGGCGCGTTTTTGTGCGGCGGTAACGGCCGTTGTCAATCACAGCGATGCGCTGCGTACCATTATTGAAGAAGTCGGGGGCATTCCCCAGGCCCATATTTTGCCCCAATGGTTCGATGAGGTCACCGTGGTTGATTTTTCTGCCCGGCCAGAACCGGAGCAGGCAGCAAAAGCATGGATGACAGACCGTATTGCCCGCCCATTTGACCTGGGGAAGCGATTGTTTGAAACAGCCCTGCTGCGGCTCTCACCGGAAAAGCATATCTGGCTGCTGCACCAACACCATTTGGTAACAGACGCGGGGTCTGTTTTTTTGATCTACAACCGGGTGATGGCCTTGTATGATAAGGCAGAATCGGCGGAACGGATCACATGCGAAGCATTGTCATATCCGCAGTTTGCGGATTATGCTGCCCAGGAACGGCGTTATTGGCAGTCGCCAGCGGTGGACAAGGCGCTGAAACATTGGGAGGCGAAATTAAGCCAGCCGGTAAAACCGCTGCGCTTTTTTGGAGAAACGGCCGTTAAGCACAGCAGCCACGTCATTCGCCAAACCCATCCCCTCACTCTGGAATTGTCACAAAAAATCCACGACCTTGCCCGGCGAAAAGGCATCTTTGCCCTCACCAAAGACCTGTCCATTTACAATGTTTTGGGGGCGGCATTTTTTGCCCTGCTGTACCGGCTAACCAGTGAAAATCGGTTGACATTTATCTCCCCGGTACACAATCGTCCCACACCGGCGTTCAAAGAGACGATTGGCCTGCTCATGGAGCTTTGCCCCTTTGTGGTGGAAATTGAAGAGGGGGAAACATTTCTTTCTTTGGTAGGCAAGATGCGGCGGGAAACACGCAGCACAATGCGTTATTACCAGGTTGGCTCCGGCTTGAATGTAAAAAATCGGGTGCATGATGTGATGTTTAATTACCATCAACGGCCGTTCCTGACGTTCAACGGCCAGCCGGTGGCGCAAGAGCTGCTGCATACAGGTGCGGGCAGTGACAGTCTGGCCCTGCATGTGCATGAATTTGCGCCGTCAGGTCAATTGGTGTTGTTTTTCGATTTTCATGAGGATGTGTTTACGCCTGAACAGCAAAAACAGGTGATTGAAGCCTTTGAAATGTTGTTGAATGCATTTGTGGCAAACCCGGAAACGGCCGTTGCCGATGTGCCCCTTGCCTTTTCTTGCCAGAACACACAGCCGGAAACGGCCGTCAGCCACCGCATCATCGTCGGCCCCCGCGACATGCTGGAATTGCAGTTAAAGCGCATTTGGGAAGAACTGCTCCAGGCCGATGAAATTAGCATCTACGACAACTTTTTCGATTTGGGCGGCAGCTCTTTCCAGGCCATGACCTTGTTTGCCGAAATAGAAAAACTGACCGGCCACTACCTGTCGCTGGCAGCACTGCTGCAAACTGGCACCATTGCTTCGTTGGCAGAAACCATCCGCACCCAGACGGGTAAAACGTCGTGGGATACGCTGGTGGAGGTGCAAAAGGGCGCGCCCGGAAAACGGCCGTTTTACTGCGTGCATGGTGGTGGCGGTCACGTACTGGTTTTTGCCCGCCTTGCCGACCGGTTGGGAGCAGACCAGCCCCTTTATGCGTTTCAGGCACGCGGTTTAGACGGCACACAAAAACCCCTGCACCGCATCGAGGAAATGGCAGCCCATTACGTAAAAGAACTACGCAAACACCAGCCAGAAGGCCCTTACCAGTTAGGCGGCTACTCAATGGGTGGGGCTGTGGCTTTTGAAATGGCCAGACTTCTTCACCAGCAAGGGCAGCAGGTCGATTTACTTGCCATTATCGATACCCCGGCACAGCCCCGCCACCTGCAAAATGTGCAATATGCTGTTGCCCGCCTGACGAAATGGCTTAATTTAACAGATGCGCAGCAGCTAAAATTGTTCCTCTTCCTGCGCCATCGTCTATGGCTTTCGCCCTGGCAAAATTTGCGGGTAATTGCGCGTTCGCTTCGGCGGAAAGTGCGCGCTCAAAATACGCCCCATCAGGCATCTGATGGGAAACCGCAGGCCTCTTATGAGGAGTCGGGTGTGCAGGAGGACAGGCGTATTCAACTGATTTCGGCCATTAATGTGACGGCGTTTTATTTGTATGTGCCGGGTTATTATCCGGGCAAAGTGACGTTGTTTCAGTCTACTAAAGGGTATGATGATCCGTACCGGGATACGGCCGTGCCCCACATGGGCTGGCACAAAGTCGCGGCCGAAGTTGAAACATTGTCCATACCCGGCCGCCATTACGACATTATGATGGAAGATCCCGGCCTGGGGGCACTGGCAAAATTACTACGCCAGCGGCTGGCCTGATGAATGCGGCCCCTTGAAAGCCGTCCTGTAAGATAAAAATGATAAAACAACATAACTGTACTGTTCTGCTTTCATCATTTAAGTGAAAACGGGAAAGCAATTTGAAATGGTTTTCCCGGTTTACCTGATTCATTAATGTTCAATCAACTATTTCTATAGGAGTATTGTACTGTTATCGCTGTGAGTACCTCTGGCGCGTGACAAGATACCTATTGCGCTTGTGTATTATAGATTTACTATTGACGGCGAGTAGGCGATTGGTGAAGTCTGTACATTTTACATTCAGAAGTGCAACGTTCACAACTGCATGTGTCAGCCAGCCGTATGGATTTCATCAATCCCTCCCCCTCTCTAACGCTTCTACCCCATTAAGCAATAGGAATCTCTCGTTACTTTTAGATACCGACCATTGTTTGGGTCGTATTGATGTTTCCT
Organism: uncultured Ardenticatenaceae bacterium; assembly: GCA_964600035.1. Lineage (GTDB taxonomy): Bacteria > Chloroflexota > Anaerolineae > Promineifilales > Promineifilaceae > CAZRIB01. The sequence goes on from CAZRIB010000049.1 coordinate 12,710, forward strand.
GAAAATTTCCATCCACAAAATTTGTTAAGTTAAAAGGTAGGTAAGCCTTCATGTTAGAAAAGCCAATTCGCTGTTACGTCATGGGAACAGAATCACTTCTGATTGAGTGCGCCAACATTTTGCGTGAAAAAGGTCATCAAATTTTAGGCGTTATTTCTCGTGCGGAGCCAATTTTGAATTGGGCAGCTGCGAACCAGATTCCTGTGATTGAACCTGGCAAGGGGCTGGCTAACCGGCTTTCCCAGCCGTTTGATTATTTCTTTAGCATTACAAATTTGTCTATTGTGCCGGAAGATGTGTTGGCACTGCCTGAAAAAGGGGCGATTAATTTTCATGATGGGCCTTTGCCGCGTTATGCCGGCTTGTACGCTACAACCTGGGCACTGCTAAACGGGGAAAAGGAGCATGGTGTTACCTGGCATACGATGACGGCGGCTGTGGATAAAGGTGAAATCTTAAAGCAGCGCTTGTTCCCCATTCGTCCAGATGAGACGGCTTTTACATTGAATGTGAAATGTTATGAGAATGCCATTGCCACGTTTGCGGAATTGGTGGATGAGCTGGCTGCAAACACGGCCGTTTCTCGTCCCCAAAACCTTTCAGAGCAAACCTACTTTGGTAAATACCACCGCCCCCCTGCCAATGCTGTGCTGGATTGGACAAAACCGGCGGCTGAAATTGCGGCGATGGTGCGGGCCTTGGACTTTGGCGGGTATGAAAATCCGGTTGCTGTGCCTAAAATGCTGGTTGGAGAAGATGTGGTGGCTGTCACGGCCGTTTCCGTCACCGGGACCCCATCTACCACACCACCCGGCACAATCGCCGCCATTGGGGAGGCGCTGTCTGTTGCCGCCGCCGACGGTGTGGTGCAGGTAACGGCCGTAACCACCCTGGACGGCACACCGTTGACCCCCGCCGAATTGGCCGCTCGTTACGGTTTGCAAATTGGGCAAACGCTGCCTCTGCTGACGGCTGCCCAACAAGAGGCACTGACAGAGGTAAACGGCCGTCTCATTCGCCACGAATCATACTGGATCAAAAAATTGGCCGAACAGAGCCAGCCGGAAATTCCCTACGCCAACCGGACGGCTGTCTCTGAAGGCAGCACCGCGTACCAGGAAAGCCCCCAAACCCTGCTGCGCTCATTGAGCATCGAAGCGTTGGCCGCCGCCTTTGCCCTGTACACAGCCCGGTTGAGCGGCAAAACCCGCTTCACTTTGGGCATACATCATCCCAATGTCGGGCAAGCCGTGGCTGGCTGGCAGCCATTTTACGCACCTGTTACGCCCTTTAACGTTTCCGTTGATCCAGCTCAGCCGCGCCAGCAGGTGTGGGCCGCTTTGCAGCAGGAAGCCCAACAGTGTGGTGACCGGCTGACTTTTAACCGCGATGTGGCGCTGCGGTATCCCCAATTGACCGAAGGACGCTTGCAATTTCCTGTAGTCGTAGCCCAGTCGGTAAACGCACCTGCGGGTGCAGAACTGGCGCTGTTGCTGCGTGAGGATGGGGAGGTGTGTACGTGGGTGTTTGACACGGCCGTTTACTCGCCAGAAGCCATTC
>CAZRIB010000050.1:0-11836 GCA_964600035.1 uncultured Ardenticatenaceae bacterium
CTCCGCATACGCCACCAACGCATCCTCAAACACATTCATCGGCGGCAGCACCAAACCCGCACCCACCTGACCAATGCCCGGCTCTTTGTGGGCAATGCCGGTGTTTATTTGGGGACGTATACCAAGCTCAACCACTTTGCGAATATCAACCCCTACCGGCGTTCCCCGGAAATTCAAGGCAGGAATGGTAAAATGTTTATGCTCGGCGACAGTAATTTCATACATAGACAGCGTTGTATTAACAGCCATCTCCGGCGTGCCGCTAATAAAATTGACAATGGCCGGGGCAGAAGCCATCGCAAACGCCCCAATACCGGCCGTTTCCGTAATTGTGCTGTCACCAATATCGCCACTGGCATCATCGGCCGTGAAGCCAGGGAAGTACAACCCATCCGGCTGCCCTACCGGGCCGGTGAACCACTGATCCCCCAGCCCGCTGACGCGAATGCCCAGGTCAGTGCCATTACGCGCCATCACAGTCATGACCGTACTACCTTCCACACCATGCCCGGCATCGGCCATTGCCTTGCATGCAGCCATAACAGGATTCAGCACGCTCAGCGCATTTTCGCCTAAAAATTTGAGGATGAGGGAAGCCAAAAAGCGGTTGTCTGTGACTTTGGGAATCAGTGGGGCTAATTTTGCCGTGTACAAAATGGAACCGGCTTTGTTGCGATTGTGGCCTTCATCGCCCATGTGCAGCGATTCAGCCAAAAGAGCGCGTATATCCAGCCCGCCGGCCATCTCCAAAGCCGCCGCCAATACAGGCCCCATTGTTTCATTCATCCAGCGTAACTTTTTCAGGACATCATCACTATACGCACCATAGCGCAGCACCTTGCCGTATCCTTCGTTGAGGTTGGAAAAGGCCAGATTGCCATGCGTGACATTTTCAATGACGTAAACTTTCATGCTGGGGGATGTAACCCCGGCCATTGGGCCAACGGCCTGGTGTTCGTGGCAGGGTTCCAGGTCAACCTGGCCGGATGTCACCAGCTTTTCTGCGCTGTCCCAATCGCTTGCTAACCCTTCGTAAATGAGTGCTCCCACAATTGCCCCGCGCATAGGGCCAGATGCACGTTCCCAGGTAATGGGTGGCCCGGCGTGCAGCAGTAAGTTGTCACGCATACCGGGAATAACATCACGAGCGGTGGCAACTGTTTTGAGAATGGGTCGCGCTTCCATCATGCGGGTTACGGCCGTTTCGTTTGCTTGTTCTATGTTCATCATCGTGAAATCCTTTGGAGGGATTTGGAGATTAGGAGATTTAGAGATTAGGAGATTAGGGCTGCACAATCTCTCAATCTCGCAATCTCTCAATCTCTCAATCTCGCAATCTCTCAATCTCTCAATCTCGCAATCTCTCAATCTCTTCCTTTCATCTTCGCCAAAATAGCCATCAACTTTTCATTGCCGCCAGCCGGGGGCCGCCAATCTACCTGAACGGCCGTTGCCCCCTGCCGGATAAGGCTCTCATAAAATGACCCCACCCCCACATTTATCGCCGCCAGCGAACTGCCAAAAGCCCCCATATCCACAGGCACAAAGTCAAACGACGGCGCACTTTGCCGGTTAAAGACATAATCCACCGCCTCCAACGTATTCGGCAAAATAATTGCTCCCGCAGCCGCCAACTGCTCAATCTGCTCATTCAAATCTTGCGGGTCTTCATCCGTGCCCACAACCACAACCAGCACCTTCTTCCCCGCTTCACGTGCTTCGGCAATAGCCGGGGACAACTCCTGCGCCGGATTGGGGTGTGCGCCATCGCCCAACACCACATCCAGCAAAATAAACCCGACCTCCGGGTCAGCCGCTTCCTGGCGAATGCGGCGCAAGCGCAAGTCATTATCCATCATCGGATGAAGCCGCCCCTGTGTAAAGTCATCCTCTCCCATATCCAGAATGGTATGCCCTTTGGAGCGGGTCACATCATCCAGTTTTTGCTGCGGGTAGATGGGAACGTTGCTGTATACCGGTTCCAACACGGCCGTAAATCCCAACAATGCCTCATAAGCCAGCGTTCCACCGGAAAACAGCCCACGCACATACCCGGCAAACGGCTCACGCTGCTGGCTAAGCAGACCCGTATCGCCCGTGTGGGAAAGATGCACAGCCAATTCGGCCGTTTCATACAAACTGGTCGTAAAATGCAAATTTCCCACTTGATGCCCCGGTGAAGGCATGCCAATAAAATTCACCACCACCTGCTTGCCGGTTGCCTGGGCAGCCCGCAGCAAGCGATTTGCCGCTTTGGCAGATGGCGGCTTTGAGATCAAAGCAATGACGCGAGTTTGGCGGTCACGGCGCAGCATATCCAGCGCCATCATCGCCGTAATGCCGCCTACTTCTTCTTTCAAGTCGCGGCCGCCAGTGCCAATGGCTTGTGAAATGCCGCCGCCCAGGTTATGAACTTCGGCGCTTACGGCTTGCAGCCCTGTGCCAGACGCGGCCACAATGCCTACCTGTCCCGGACGCACGCGATTGGAAAACCCAAGGCCAATGTTATTGATAACGGCCGTTCCGCAATCCGGCCCCATCACCAGCAGCCCCTTCTCCTTCGCCTTCCGCTTCAGACGCACCTCATCAGCCAACGGAACATTGTCGCTGTACAAAAACACATGCTTCCCCAAATCAAGCGCTTCTTCAGCCACACCAGCCGCATAACGCCCTGGCACAGAAACCAACACCAACGCTGCGTCCGGCAGAGCCTGCACCGCCGCCTGCAAACTGCGCGGGCGATAATCATGGGTAACCGCACTTTGCCGCCGTGCCAGCAGCGTATCCACCTCTGCCAAAGCAGCCGCAGCAGCCATGCCATTCACAGCCTTCACCACCAACAGCAAATCATCCGCCTGGGCTGTCACCCCGTCGGGCAGTAAGCCGCTGGCCGCCAACAACTCCCGGTTTGCCGGTGTCGCCATGACCACCCCGGCATCTTCTACGCCTTCCAATGCTGCCAGCCCTTTTTGCAACTGCATCAACACAACAGAGTCAAAATAAGCCCCTTGCCGGACTTCATATTTAATGACACTCATAATCACATTTCCTTTTCATGGGTTCTATTACCGGGCAAACATATGATTGGTTCAACTTTGACTGCTCCGAAAAAAGCCACGAATTACACGAATTTCACAAATTTTTTCTCTGGTACTTCTTCGCGCTCTTTGTATGCTTTGCGGTTTTTGGCATGGTTCATTATGGGCAAAACCATCTTTACTGTGGATTGAAATCCACAGCTAAAGAGTGAAGTGCGTTAAAACGCACTAAAAATCGGTCAGAAACGGCCGTTTTTAACCTGTTTTAACAGGTTTCCTTTTTTAGCAGAGCATTTCAATGCTCTGCTAAGACCGCCAATTTGTAAAGATGAAAATTGCATTTTTGAACTATGTCCGGTTTTTTCGGCAGACTCAACTTTGGAGATAGAACACGCTTCTTTTAAGCAGACAGGGCTGTTTCCAATTCATGACACCAGGCAATGAGTGCTTCGTCCTGATACCACCGGCCAATTACTTGCAGCCCAAGCGGCAGCCCTTTTTCATTTTTGTCAACCGGCAGTGTAATGGTGGGCAGCCCGGCATGTGTCCAGGGTAAATTCATAACTGGATCACCTGTGCTTTCCAGCCCTGCCGGGGCGGGGCCGGTTGCCGGGGGTGCAATCCACAAGTCGATGCCTTGTACATTCATAATGCGTGACAGTTCGTCTCTGAGCTGAAAACGGCCGTTTTGCGCTTTCATCAACGCCTCATCCGACACAGCCTGCCCCCGTTCAATCAACTCAACCGTTTTGGGATGGTAACAATCGCCATACAAAGCAAACCACTGGGCATGAACCCGTGCCGCTTCTGCCGCCACAATCAATTGATGGCGTTGGTAAATTGCATCAAAATTAGGCATCACCTTAACCGATTTCACCGTAAAACCGGCTGTCACCAAACGATCGGCCGTATTCATAAAATGGGTTAGCCCTTCCGGTTGGGCGCGGTGCAGATAAGGACTGTCTGGTATGCCCAACACAGGTTTGCGGTTGGTAAATACCAAATGCCAGTTTTGGCAAAGCAGTTCGGCCACCATGTCCACCCCAGCCATTGTGGGCGTAAAGAAACCCACATGATCCAGCGAAGGCGACAGGGGAATCACACCAGCCCTGGAAATTCGATCGTAGCTGGGCTTATACCCCACGACCCCGCAAAAGGCCGCCGGGCGATTGATGGAACCAATGGTTTGTGTACCCAACGCCAAGGGGGACAACTGTGCCCCAACGGCCGCCGCTGACCCGCTGCTGGAACCGCCGGGGGTGTGGCCGGGATGGTGCGGGTTGCGGGTTGGGCCAGGGCCAAAATAGGCAAATTCGGTTGTCACCGATTTACCTAAAATCAACGCGCCTGCCCGTTTAAGCTCTGTTACGGCTGGAGATTCCGGGCCTTTTAGGGTCTCTACGGGCAGCGTGCTGCCAGCGTGTGTCTGGAAGCCGTCCACATGGAAGATGTCTTTGACGGCCAGAGGAATGCCAAATAAGGGGGGTCTGTTTTCGCTGTGGGGGTATTGATGAAGAAGGGCTTCTGCATCTTGGCGTAACCGTTGGAAACGGCCGTTTTCCGGCACAAAAGCCAACAAATCAGGTTCTCGTTCTGCAAACCGCGCTTCCAGCCAATCCAAATAAGCCAATAAATCCAATTCACCAGAACGCAGTTTTACAATTAAAGATTGAAGATTATTGTTCATAAACCTTGCCACGAAAAGCGGAAACCCTAATCATGTTCAGATGCAAAATTCGCGGCAGCCAATTTAACGGCATCGACAATATGTTGGTAACCCGTACACCGGCACAAATTACCAGACAATGCCTCCCGAATCTCTTGCTCCGTTGGGTTAGGATTTTCTTCTAAAAATGGAACCAGCGACATTAAAAAACCGGGGGTACAAAAACCACATTGAAGCCCATGCGCTTCATGAAAAGCAGCTTGCAATGGATGCAAGTTATTAGGGTCATCCGACAAACCTTCGACAGTCATTAACGCCTGCCCGTCAATTTGCGCGGCCAGCATCAAGCAGGAGCGGACAGCCTGTCCATTCAGCAAAATGGTACATGCGCCGCACACCCCATGCTCACACCCCACATGCGTCCCTGTTAAGCCCAATTCATGACGGATAAAGTCGCTTAAAAGGGTGCGCGTTTCAACTGTACGGGTCATGCTTGTGCCGTTTATCGTGAATGTAATGGTTCGTTTTGACATGATGTTTTTTTACCTGGAACGAAATTGTGTGAGTTATTGGGAATTGTTGGCCGCGTTTTGTGCCGCTTGCTGTAATGCGCGTTGGGTTAATACCCGGGCAAGATGGCGTTTGTAGGCGGCTGAGGCATGCACATCATCGACTGGGGCAATTTCGTGTACGGCCGCTTTTTGGGCCGCCGCCGCAAACAACTCAGCAGACGGCCGTTCCCCCACCAACATCTGCCCGGCTTCCTTCGCCACCACCGGCTTCTCCCCGGCATTCAAATAGACCAGCCGGGCATGGCCAATATGACCATCTGTGTGCAGCCCCACCACCGCAGCCACACCGGCCAACGCATAATCACCATGGCGGCGGGCTAACTCCACAAAGGCCGTCCCTGTACCCGGCGGTGTGACAGGCAGTTCAATCTCAGTGAGCAGCTCTTCATCGGCACGCGCCGTCATAAAAAGGCCGGTAAAAAAATCGGCTGCTGCCACCCAGCGATCGCTGTTAGTGGATTGCAGCCGAAAACGGGCATCAAGTGCCACACACACAACGGGCAGTTCTGCGGCCGGGTCTGCGTGTGCCAAACTGCCGCCAAGGGTCCCCCGGTTGCGAATTTGGGGGTGGGCAATGTGGGGGAGTGTCTGTGCCAAAAGGGGAACGGCCGCTGCCAAATCTGCATCTTTTTCCAATGTCCGCTGGCGAACCATAGCCCCAATACGGAAACGGCCGTTTTCCCGCCTAATACCGCCCAACTCTGGCAAACCATTCAAGTCTACCAACACACCCGGCATCGCCAGCCGAAAATTCATCGCCGGAACCAAACTCTGTCCCCCAGCCAACGGCTTGGCATCAAACCCATGCTGTGCCAACAAATCAAGCGCCTCCACCAAAGAAGTGGGAGCCTCATACAAAAAAGGCGCGGGTTTCATATTTACTGCTCCTAAAACTGGGGAGGATCAGGCAAACCACACAAATCCTCAAAAATTGACAATGCCCGTAAGAGGACAACAATCTTGAATGGCCTATAGGTGAAAAAGAGTCACTGGTTCTAAAATTCAGAAGCCATCGGGAAACAAAACAGGTTCATGTATAATCAACTAACTCGCTGGCAAAAAAACCATAAACGTTACAGGTTCGCAAAAAGAGGTGTTGAGGAGAAGAGAAGAACAGGTATTCATCTCTAATCTCCCATCTTTACTCTCCAATTTTCTAAAACAGGGCTGTGCACAAACCTAATTAGCAGCTTACCTGTCAAGTTTTCCCGTTCTTTTTGTGTTGAGTAGAGGGAAATCCATTATCATCAAATCAACAAAGGTTGTCAAACACTGATGTGCTACATCCTATATCAGGTAATCAGGCAAATATAAAGAGCGAAACCATTTCATCTACATACAAAAAAAGGAAGTCACCGCATGTTATTTTTAGAAAAACTCAGCAGCAACTGCCAGCGACTGCCGAACAAACCGGCTATTGTATTTTTGGATGATGCGTCACCGGTTACTGTCACGTATGGCGAACTGGAAACGGCCGTTACCCAAACCATGCACACCCTCCACCAGCTCGGCGTAAAACCCGGCGACCGCATCGCGCTTCAACTGCCAAAATGCCTGCCCTTCATCTACCTGCACCTGGCAACCATGCGCCTGGGAGCCATCACCCTGCCCCTAAACACAGCCTACCCGCCCCACGAACTCAGCTACTTTCTGCAAGACGCCACCCCCCGCCTCTTTTTTGCCGACGAAACCCGCCGTGACGAACTGACCCCCATGATGGCCGATCTGCCCGCCACCCAGGCACACTTCATCAACCCCAACAACCAATCTCCAATCTCCCAATCTCCAATCTCCCAACAACCAATCCCCCAATCACCAATCACCCCATCCACCACCGCCCTCATGATCTACACCAGCGGCACAACCGGCAGACCCAAAGGGGCGATGATTACGCATGGCAACCTTACTGCCAACCTGGACGCGCTTCATCAGGCCTGGGGCTGGCAAGAAGATGATGTTTTGTGTCATGTGCTGCCAATTTTTCATGTTCACGGGCTGGTTGTGGCCTTACACGGGGCGCTGCATGCTGGCGCAACGGCCGTACTCCTGCCCGCATTCGATCCCCAAAAAACGTTTGAAACCCTGGTCAACCACCACTGCACCGTCTTCATGGCCGTCCCCACCATCCACCGCAAAATGGTAGACCTGCCCACAGCCGCCAGCTACGATCTCAGCCAACTGCGCCTCATCACCTCCGGCTCCGACCGCCTGCCCGATGACCTCTTCATAAAAGCCCGGCAAATTTACGGCCACACCCTGCTGGAACGATACGGCATGACCGAAACAGGCATGAACCTTTCTAATCCTCTTCATGGCGAGCGGCGAATTGGCTCTGTTGGCCTGCCCCTGCCCGGCGTAGAAGCCCGCATTGTCCACCCGGAAACAGGCGAACCATTGCCCGATGGCGAAGTTGGCGAGGTGCAAATTCGCGGCCCGCATGTTTTTAAGGGGTATTGGCAGCAGCCGGAAAAAACGGCCGAATCCTTCACGACTGACGGCTGGCTCAAAACAGGCGACCTCGGACTGCGCGAACCAGACGGCTACTTTACCCTGAAAGGACGCAGCAAAGACCTGATTATCACCGGCGGGTACAATGTCTACCCACCAGAAGTAGAGCTGGTATTGGCCGACCATCCGGACGTTGCTGCCAGTGCCGTCATTGGCTGTCCAGATGACACGTGGGGCGAACGGGTAACGGCCGTTATCATTCCCAAACCCGGCGCCACCCCCAACCCCGACGACATCATCACCTACTGCCGCCAAAAACTCGCCCATTACAAAGCACCCAAACAAATCATCATCACAGACACATTTCCACGCAATGCCCTGGGCAAAATACAAAAAGCCAAACTCCGGCAAACGCTCTGCCAGGGAAACAGCGGATAAAAGTCAATGATTAATAGATTAATGATTAATAGATTGAAGATTAAAGCATGAGACCCGTCAGCATCATTGGCATCGGCCAACTACCCATCCAAAAAGAAAGCACCCAAACCCTGCGCCAAATGGGAGCAGCCGCCGTGCGCCAGGCAATGGCACACGCACGCATCGACCACACAGACGCCCTTTTTGCCGGAAACATGCTCAGCGATGAGCTGCAAAGCCAAAAACATATTGCCGCCCTCATTGCCGACGAAGCCGGACTCATCGGCATAGAAGCGCTGCAAGTGCGGGCTGCCACTGCAACCGGGGCTGCCGCCCTGCGCATGGCCTACTTTGCCGTCAGCAGCGGTCAGGCAGATATCGCCATTGCTGTTGGTGTGGAGAAAATGAGCAGTGGGGTTGCCACGCCCGTTTTAGCCAAAGCGCTGGATGCCCGTAAGGAAGTGCCCACCGGCGACACGCTGATTAGCAAAAATGCGGAGTTGATGGGCATGTACATGGCACGCTACAGTGTCCCCGAAGATGGCCTGACGGGGTTCAGTGTGAACGCCCACGCCAATGCATTACACAATCCCAATGCCTTGTTTCATAAACCGATTACCGCGGCCGACATTCTGAATTCCCGCCCCATTTCTCCCCCCATTCGGCTAATGGACTGCTCCCCAATTTGCGATGGCGCGGCGGCTGTGGTGCTTGTGCCCACAGAACATGCCCACCGCTATCCTCACGCCCAGCCGGTTCAACTGCTCGCGTCCAGTGTTGCCACAGACCGTTTTCGTGTGGGAGATCGTGCCAATCCGCTGATGCTTTCTGCGGCACGTCTTTCTGCCGAGAAGGCGTTTGCCCAAACGAATCGCTCGCTGGCTGATGTCGATTTGTTTGAAGTGCATGATGCTTTTTCTATTATGGCCTGTTTGCTGCTGGAGGCGGTTGGGTTTGCCAGGCCGGGTGAAGGGTGGCGGCTGGCTGCAAACGGCCGTATTCGTCCAGACGGCGACATTCCGATTGCCACAATGGGGGGATTAAAGGCACGCGGTCATCCTATTGGTGCAACGGCCGTTTACCAGACATGCGAAATCTACTTACAGCTAACCGGCCAGGCAGGCGCCACCCAAATTCCCCATGCCCAAACAGCCTTGCTGCAAAGCGTAGGTGGCGCCGCCACAACGGTTCTAACCCACATTTTTGGCACAGCATAACGCGAAAAATCCGTTGTAAAAATGAAAGTTTGGCAAAATCGATGCCATAAAGTTGCAACGGCCGTTTCCCATTCCCTATAATTCAAGCACTATCCGCTTACCCATTTCACCCGAACACAAACATCATTGAAAACGGAGAAAAACCATCACTATGCGTTGGATAATGCGATCCAAGATTCATAAAGCACGCGTCACAGAAGCAAATGTAGACTACGTTGGCAGCATCACCATCGACGAAAATTTAATGGATATGGTCGGACTGGTTCCCGGCGAAAAAGTATTGGTTGTAGACAACACCAACGGCAGCCGGTTAGAAACCTATACCATCACCGGCAAAAGAGGGTCTGGCGAAATTTGTATGAACGGCGCCGCCGCCCATCTCATCAAAGAAGGAGATGAAATCATTATCATCGGCTTTGAACTGACCGACACACCAGAATCCATTAAGCCAAAAGCAATTTTGGTTGACGAAAACAATCAATTTGTCCGTTACCTGTAGGCCATGTACCTGGCAAGTGAGGGGAAAATGAACCGAAAACCATTCACCATATTGGACATACAAAAACGCAAGGAAGCGGGCGTGCCCATTACGATGGTGACCGCTTATGACTTTCATAGTGCGCGGCTGGCAGACACGGCCGAAATTGACATGATTCTGGTCGGCGATTCCCTGGGAATGACGATGATGGGGCTGGACAGCACCGTCCCTGTCACCATGGATGAGATGCTCCACCACTGCCGCATGGTTTCGCGGGGCAGCCAATTTGCGTTTCTTGTTGGCGACATGCCTTTTATGTCTTATCAGGCAGACAAGGCAGAGGCGGTACGCAATGCTGGCCGCTTTTTGAAAGAGGCCGGGATGGATGCCGTTAAACTGGAAGGCGGTGCAGAGATGACCGATACGATTCAGGCCATCGTTCGCGCTTCCATTCCGGTGCTGGGGCACATTGGCTTGACGCCGCAGTCTGTGTCGCAGTTGGGCGGGTACAGGGTGCAGGGCAAAACGGCCGTTTCTGCCCAAAAACTCCTGCAAGATGCCATCGCCTTGCAAGAAGCAGGCTGCTTTGCCATTGTGCTGGAAGCTGTCCCTGCTCCCGTAGCGGCCACCATTAGCCAGCAGCTCACCATCCCCACCATTGGCATTGGCGCAGGGGCAACATGCGACGGACAGGTGTTGGTCTGGCATGATTTGCTGGGTTTGTCTGACGGCCGTTTACCCCGCTTTGTCAAGCAGTACGCCAACCTTTCTGCCGTCATTACCGAAGCCTTGTCTGCATATAAACAGGAAGTCACCGCCCGCACCTTCCCGGCAGAAGCCCACACCTACCCCATGCCAGCAGATGAATTGGAGGCGTTTCTAAAGAGGAATGCATAAAAATTAAAGATTGAAGATTAAAGATTAAAGCATTGTACATCGTTGCAAAACGCTTTAATCTTTTAATCCATGAATCATCAATCTTTTATAACAGGAGATGGCATGATAAAAACGGCCGTTATGGGCAGTGGTGCAATGGCGTGCCTTTTTGCGGCACGGCTGGCAAATGTGGCCAATGTCGTCATGGTTGGGCATTGGCCGGAGCAAGTGACAGCCATCCAGCAGCACGGGCTTACCCTTATTGAACAAGACGGTCAGCAGCACACCTATGCCCTTACCATGACCAGCCAACCCGACACTGTGCCGCCGGTGGATTTGGCATTTGTTTTGGTAAAAAGCTGGCAGTCGGCAAGAACGGCTCAGGAAACGGCCGTCCTGCTTAAACCCACGGGTACGGCCGTTACCCTGCAAAACGGGCTGGGCAATCTGGAACAACTGGCAGAGGCCGTGGGTGAAGAACGGGCAGTGGCAGGCACAACTGTCCAGGCTGCCAAAATCATTGTGCCCGGCACTGCTGCCCACACAGGCGGCGGCCTGACCATGCTGCCCAACCTGCCACGTGCTGAAACGGCCGCTCATCTGCTAAACGAGGCGGGCATCACAACCCGGTTGGCCGACAATGTGGCCTCTGTTTTATGGGGAAAGCTGGCCATCAATGCCGCTATTAACCCGTTGGCAGCCCTGTTGGATGTTCCGAATGGGGAACTGCTCACGCAGAAGTGGGTGATGGCTTTAATGGAGAAGGCGGCGAATGAGGTAACGGCCGTTGCCCGGGCACAAGGCATCCAATTACCCTTTGTCAATGCCGCAGAGCAAGCCAAAAAAGTGGCCGCCGCCACAGCCGCCAATTCTGCATCCATGCGGCAAGATATTGCCAGAGGCGGGCCAACGGAAATTGACGCGATTTGTGGCGCAGTGGTGAAATACGGCCGTTTGCACCACATTCCCACGCCAGTCAATGCCCGGCTTTATGACTGGATACGCCAACTGGAACAAACCGGGAAACGGCCGTCTTTGTCAGAGCTTCGTGATTTTCTGTGAGGAGACACCATGAGCGGCGCGCTCAACACCATGAATGAAAATTTGGCAGGTGGCAAGTGGCA
>CAZRIB010000050.1:11936-14222 GCA_964600035.1 uncultured Ardenticatenaceae bacterium
TTCATAATTCATAATTCGTAATTCGTAATTTTCGCAGGAGGCAATATGATCATCGCCAAAACCATTGAAGAAGTGCGGCAAATACGCTGGCAGCAGCCACAGGCAGCCTGGGGCTTTGTGCCGACGATGGGCTATTTACACGAAGGCCATTTGTCTCTGGTGCGGGCAGCAAAGGCAGAAAATGACAAAACGGCCGTATCCATCTTTGTGAACCCCACCCAGTTTGCCCCCACAGAAGACCTGAGCACCTACCCCCGCGACCTTCAGCGCGACTTAAGCCTGCTCGAACAGGAAGGCGTTGACATGGTTTTCATTCCCGACGATGCCACCATGTACCCGCCCGATTTTCAGACAGAAATTGTCATCAAAAAAGTCACCCAACCACTGGAAGGCGCATCCCGTCCCACACACTTTTTAGGCGTGGCAACCGTCGTTGCCAAATTGTTCAACATTGTTCAACCCCACAAAGCCTACTTTGGTCAAAAAGATGCCCAACAAACCGTTGTGGTGCGGCAGCTTGTGCGCGACCTGAATTTTCCCGTTGACATTGTTGTTTGCCCCATTGTGCGTGAACCGGATGGATTGGCTATGAGTTCTCGCAACAAATATCTGTCGCCGGAACAGCGGCAGGCGGCAGCCGTTGTGAACAGGGCACTACGGCAGGCAGAAGCGGCTTACAGGCAGGGAGAACGGCAAGGGGATCGTTTACGGCAGTTGATGGCTGACACAATTAACGCAGAGCCGCTTGCCCGCGTTGATTATGTCAGCGCAGCCCATCCCGACACGCTGGCAGAGGTGGATGTGGCAGGAGAACGGCTGCTGCTCTCAACGGCCGTTTTCTTTGGCAAAACCCGGCTCATCGACAACATTCTGATTGACCTGGACCAATAAAAAAAGGCGGACTGTAAAAGCCCGCCTTTTCATTCCAACCATTAGCCGGTTATTGTTTGCCCAAATATTGGAGCATGGCTGTTTCTGCCAAACCATGCCAGCTTTGAATACTGTCACGGAATGCTTTCCACTCTTTGAAAATGCTGGCAAAGTCACTGTCTTGGGCAGCAAATTCATCATACAAGGAGAAGGCAGCTTCTTCAGCCGCTTGCAGCACGTCATCGGGGAACGGCCGTAACTCAATATCCTTGGTCATCAACTCTTGCAGAGCCGCCGGATTCTTTGCATCATAACGAGACATCATCGTCATATTCGCCACATACGCCGCCGAGCGAATAATCTCCTGATACTCTTCCGGCAAGTTATTCCATTCCGCCAGATTAATCTGCACTTCCAACGACGGACCCGGTTCCCACCAGCCTGGGTAGTAGTAATACTTGGAAACATCGGCAAAGCCTAATTTCTGGTCATCATACGGACCAACCCATTCAGCCGCATCAATAGCCCCAGTCTGCAGCGCCTGGAAAATTTCGCCGCCGGGCAGCACCTGCACCGTCACGCCCAGGCGATCCATGACCTGCCCACCCAGGCCGGGAATACGCATCTTCAAGCCAGCCAGATCAGACACAGAGTTAATTTCTTTGTTAAACCAGCCACCCATCTGCACGCCAGTGTTGCCAGCCGGGAATTGAATCACGCCAAAGCGTTCTTTGTAAAATTCCTGCATCAATTCCAAACCGCCGCCTTCATACAACCAGGCATTTTGTTGACGGGCAGTTAGCCCAAATGGAAGCGCAGTACCAAAGGCCGTGGCCGGGCTTTTACCAACATAGTAGTAAGAAGCTGTATGGCCACCCGGTACAGAACCTTGCTCAACGACGTTCAGCACTTCTGTACCGCCTGCAAGCTCGCCAGCAGCACGTGGCGTAATGGTGAATTTACCACCGGAAAGGCGACCAACGGTTTCGGCGAAAACCACTGCCCCACCATAAATGGTGTCCAAAGCAACAGGCCAGCTTGTGGCAATTTCCCAGTTAATTTCTGGCAATGAAGAATTGCTTTGTACGGCTTCTGTCAGTTCGCCTTCTGCCATGGTGTCGGCAGGTGTGGAGCCGCTGCAGCCAACAAGGCCCAAGGCAACACCGCCTACTGCACCTTTGGCTGCAAGGCCTAGAAATTCTCTGCGCTTCATAGTTCTTTCCTCCTTGGAAAATGATTATGGGTTTCTCTTTTTCCGCAAATAGCGAAGCGGATAGGTGGACGCCAAAGATTGTAGTGGATATTGGCGGATTCTGTCAATTTTTACTCGGGGAGTCTGCTGTTTTGTGCGAGTGGGAAATTTGGATGGATTTACGGCCGTTTGCTAACCCAAATCAAACATTTTCTTGGGTATAA
>CAZRIB010000051.1:0-14173 GCA_964600035.1 uncultured Ardenticatenaceae bacterium
TCAATCAATTCGTGGTTTTATAGTTGCCCGTAATTTACCGTTTGCTATAATACGCTCCGTTCGGGGCATGGCGCAGCTTGGTAGCGCGCTTCAATGGGGTTGAAGAGGTCGTGGGTTCGAATCCCGCTGCCCCGACAGGTAAAAGCGTCACGTATTTTGCGTGGCGTTTTTTGTTTTTATAATGGATTGTGGTGGGGCAGTTGAGAATGGAGAGTGGAGAATGGATAACTCCATTTCCCCTCACAATGGAGGATTAAGCAGCGATGAGTCAAGAGCAAGCTTTTCGAGTAAGGAATGGCGTGACGTGGTTGGTATTGATTTTAGGGCTGGTTTTGTCTGGCTTAGCGTTGGGCGCTGAAATTTTGGGGGTCGATATTACGCCGGGCTTTGGGGTGTTTCAGATGGTTGAGCTGCTTTTTGGGCTGGCGCTGTTGACGTTGGCTGCCTTTATGTTTGTGGCGCAGCTTCGTGGCCCTAATGCGCCCCGGTCTTTGCAGGCAGATATTGGCATTCGCCTGGCGGCTACAGGGTTGATTTTTGTGTTTGTGTCTGGCTTGTCGGATTTGATTGGGATTGGCACGCATGTCACGCCGAATTTTGAACGGCCGTTTATTGGCCCATTGCAGTTAGGCGGCATCATTTTGGGGGTAAGCACCATTTTGGTGGGGCTGCTGTTATATGCGACGAGCCGCGGCACACTGCCCCGATCTTCCATGGACTTTTTGCTGCAAAACAAGCCTGACGAAAAACAGGAAGATTAGCGTAAATTGGTCAGTTGGAATGGTTGGTTGAGCAAGGTGAAAACGGCGGATGTGGTTAACGGCCGTTGATAGGCAAACGTATATTGTAACGTCTGACCGGGTGGAATTGTCCACGGGAATGGCGGGTTAGTAGACAGAAGTAGATAGGTTGCTCCATCTTCACCTTGCAGAGAAATATCCTGCTCCACAATGACTAACGGCCGTTCCCCCAAATTTGTGATATTGCCAGCCAGAATGAGACTGGTCAAATCAGAAGAGACCTCTGCCCGCACCAGAGTGATATTGGCTCCCTGAGCAGCAGCTGTGCCACTGCCACTAAAGGGTAAACTGACTTGCAACTGTGCCCCCGTGTCGCGCCGGGATACCAGCAGCGTGACATTTTCACTGTTTAGCCCCATTGGGATTTGAAAACCGGCAGTAGCCTGCACTACCTGATTGGCGTTCAAAAAGCCGGTCAGTACCGGGTTGTTGCCCAATTGGCTGGCAACGGCATTGATGGCGTACTGATTGCCAACCTGATCCATTAATATGAGCTGCAAGTTGGCACTGTCAACGGCCGTTAAGTCCAGATTTTGCACTTCATAATCTACCAGGAAAAAGGCAAAGCCCGCTGGAATTTCCGGCCTGTCCGGGATGTAGGAAACACTGTTTACCGTAATCTGCATGTTATCCAGTTGGGCAGTTTCACCGAGTTCTACAATGGGGCTGGTTGTTTCTGCGGCCTGGGAGACCACGTAACGGCCGTTTACAACCAACCTGTCTTGTCCGGAACCCCCAAGCAGCACCAGCGTAATGCCCGGCATATTTTGGGCAAAGACATCCCGGTTTGTGCTGGGAACCGTGCTGCGGCTGCTAAAAGAAAATTTAAACTGCGTACCGCCGCGTGTGTTTAGCACCAATTCATCGCCCGGCGCTAACTGTTCCAGAAGCGTTCGATTTTCCGCTGTGTTGGGCAAGCCAATAATGTAGTTGATAATTGAACCATACACCCACACTGCCGAATCCTGGGCAGTATCGGGTGACCACACGCCGTCAAAGGGGATTTGCTGGGTTTTTACGGGGATGGTTTGCCCGGCCAACGACAAGGTAACGGGCACATCTAATGTCACAGAAATGGTGTTAGACTCGCTAATACCAACAACCAGCGACTGCCCGGCGGCTTCGGCTTCAATGCCTGTACCGCCCGCTTCTGGCGAAACGGCCGTTGGCGTTTCCTCGCCAACCTCAGCTCCATTTTCAGAGCGCAGCAGCAGCACCCCCAACACAACAGCAGCCAACAACGCCAACAGCGCAATAACAGCCAAAATGGCGACCGCCGGATTTGCAGCCAAATAGGTTCTGAAATTTTGGTTAGGTTGCTCCGATGACATGAATCACCCTTTTAAGCGGCTTGCATCGTCTCCAAATCACGACGAGGCAACAGATATGTTGAATTATGGAATGCCGATTGGCAGTGGTTGGGGCGCAACACGCAGCAGGATATTTTCACTGTCCCCTAAAACGACCTGACTGTAGTTCAAAAATGGCACAACAACCCGCACAGCGCCTCCGGCTGTAACGGAATCAAAACGGATCATGCCAGCCTCATTGGTGTATCCAAATGATATGAGCTGTCCCGTCGCATTGTCATATAAAGCAACAGCCACATCCATAATGCCTTCATTTAACTCAGGCGTAAAGTTCACATTTGTGTCGTAATACAAGGTAATGTTCACTGAAACAGGTTTTTCCAGGCCTAACGATGGCGTGGCTGTTGGCAATGGCTGGAACTGTACCGCGGGTGGTGGTGCGGGCGTTGGTGTGGCAAACAGGCTCAAGTCGATGGGTGTGGGTGTGGGCGGGAATGTCGGGAAGACAATTGGGGTTGCGGTGGGCAAAAAACTGCCGCCTGTGCCGCCTGTTCCGCCAGTAAACGAGGATGTGGGCACTGGGGTGGGTGTTGGGGTTGCGGCCGTAGAAGTACAGGTCAAGTCGTAGGTATGCGAGGCCGCTTCTTCATAAGGGATGGGATTGACTGGCCCAACCATAATATGCAGCCAGCCTGTATACGTCGAAAGAATGCTTAATTTACTGCCATAATCACCGGGCGCTTTATCATCATTTCCTAAATTGGGTTGAAAATCATTCCCGTTTGCATCCAGAAAGATCATGTTTGTGTCGGTTACAGGCGATAAATTAGAAGTTTCACAGGTATATAAAATGCCCGGCTTCATCCACAGCCGGAAGACATCTGTGTCTTGTAAACTGCCGTAAACAGGCACAAAGTTGAGATTTAATGTTTGACCAACACCAATTTCACAGGCGTATTCAATGGTGCTGTTAAATTCACAAATATCACCGGTGATGGGTGTCTGGCTTGGCGTTGGTGTGGGGACGGCAACGGAATCTATTTCAAAGCAGTAGGTCAGGTTTGTAGGGTCAGATGGGGATTTGTTGGTCACGCGGGCATAGTAAAAGCCATCTGCATCTGCTGTGAAAAAGGCTTCTGAGGCCAGATTGCCAACACCGCCAGCATCGTCGTTGGACGCAATTTGCACACCTTGTGTGTTGTAAATGGTCAGGACGGTATCTAGCCCGGCTGTGAGATTCCAGGTGAAGACTTTGTAGCGTAGTCCGGCTTTGGCGGAGAACCGGAAATAATCTTCGTCACCAACTGGCCAAAGGGTTGCGTTGCACAGGGCTGCGGCATCGCTGGCTGTTGTGTAGGCGGCGGGCAGGGTATTGTTGGGTTCGTAGGCGTCGCTGAAAACGGGGGGTGCACCTGTGGTTGGGGTGGGGGTTGCGGTTGGTGGTGGGTCGTTGTCCTGGATGGAGAGTACGGCCGTTGACGTTCCCAGCACTGTTCCCAAACCAGAAGGGTTACGCAAAATCAGGTTTACAGTTTCAGTTGGCTCGTCAATCGTGTCGTCCAGCAAGGAAACAGAGAATGTGAGTGATGTTGTTGTATTGGTAAAGGTTAAAATGCCGGAAGTATCAATGTAATCGCCGCCGGTTCCTTCTGTGGCTGTACCGGCAACCGTTAAATATTCCACAGTTACATCTTGGGAAAGGGGGGTGGTGACGTTGGTCAGCTGCACGGTGATGTTGACCGAGCCGACATTTTCCTGTTGGGCGTAGCTGGTTGAGGTAAACCCGACGGTTGGTTGTTGTGCCTGCACTGGCGAAACGGCCGTGCCGAACAATCCTACAAGCCCATACACAGCCACTAATACCATTAATAGTACAATACCAGAGAGAATGCGGGCGCGAATTAACTGAATGCCTTGTTTCATGAAACCATCCTGGCTGGTTTATTTCATCCTCCACAACATTACCAGCATCACAAAAGATTATAAAGAGTGGCAAACATAAGAGCAAATAACCCCCAAAATGGAAATGGAAAGGAAACAAAAACGCACCTCAATTTGAGGTGCGTTTTGTGATTGATAAGCGCTGCCGTTAAACAGCGATTACTTTTCGTCGCCAATAGGATGATTCAAAACGGCGTCTACCAGCCCATACTCCAAAGCTTGTTGTGCCGTCATGTACATGTCCCGGTCTGTATCGGCTTCAATTTTTTCTAGCGGCTGCCCGGTGTGGTGGCTTAAGATATTGTTTAATGTAGACCGCAGGCGCAAAATTTCTTGTGCCTGAATTTGAATATCAGTTGCCTGGCCTTGTGCGCCGCCCAAAGGCTGGTGCATGTGAATGGTTGCATTTGGCAGGGCGTAACGCATTCCTTTTGTACCGGCTGTGAGCAAAATTGTGCCGAAGCTGGCGGTAAACCCCACGGCAACCGTGGAAACCGGACATTCAATTTGCTGCATGGTGTCGTAAATGGCCATGCCTGCGTAAACCTGCCCACCTGGGCTGTTAATGTACATGCTGATGGGTTTGGATGAATCTTCACGTGCCAGATAAAGCAGTTGGGCAACTATCAAATTGGCGACTGTGTCGTTGATGGGGGTACCCAGCATAATGATGCGGTTTTTTAGCAGTAGTGAAAAGATGTCATACGACCGTTCGATACGGCCGTCTGTTTCTGTTACATACGGCATGGTAAGAGCTGTGGGGAAGTTCATCATCAAAATCTCCTTAATGGATTGACTTCTGACCAAATCAATATCCGTCAATTGTGCAAAGGCGGCAACCACACATAGTTGTGACTGCCGCCTTTATTTTAGCAAACAGTAATGGAATTAAAGCACCAATTCAGGCTAAAAACCATTAGATTTATGTATAAGTTAATCAAATTGCCAGACACCTGGCAATTCATTTTACCCCTTACTCTTCTTCGTCCGCGGCCAGTGCTTCTGCTTCTTCAACTGCACTCAAATCTGGTGCTTCTCCGCGAAGAATGGCTTTAATCCGGTCTGCCACTTTGTTCATGAGCACTTCACTGCTGATCATTTCCAGACCGTACCCTTGTTTGTAGAAATTCTTCATGCTTTCTTGCAGTTCCGGGTTGTCGCCCATGTTAGCCACACGTTCTTCTACCAGGGCATCAATTTCGTCTTCGCTGACGGTTAGTTTTTCAGCTTCTACAAATTTTTGCAGAACTAACCGCCGCTTTAGACGGGTTTCGGCCGTTTCCTGGAACCGTTCGCGGACGGCTTCTTCTGTGTCGCCTTGCAGACGCAGGTAATCTTCCCATGCCCAGCCAGAACGCTGCACTTGATCTTTGAAGGAATCGACGATGTCTTTTAATTCTTCTTCCAGTGCGGCGGGTGGGTAAACAAGTGTGGCATCTTCAAGCAGATCGTCAATCATGCTTTCGATCAGCTCGTTGTTGGCTTCATCTTCTGCCTGACGCAGCAGGGATTCACGGATGTTTTGGCGCAGTTCTTCCAGGGTTTCGAAACGGCCGTCCAGCTTGGCAAGTTCATCATCCATTGGCGGCAAAGTCCGCTTCTTCACCTCAAGCATCGTCACCTCAAAATGAGCCTGCCGTCCGGCCATACTTTCATCGTCATAATCATCGGCAAACGTAAAATCAAACGATTTTTCCTGACCGGCTTCCAGCCCAATGAGATTTTCCACAAACGGTGTGCCGACAAACGTCTTTTCGCTGTCCAGCAATAGTTCCAGGCTGTCTTCATTAAAAATTGTACGGCCGTCTTCCGACTCGTCTTCTGCATCTTCTTCGGCGGCCTCATCTTCGCTGGCCGGTTTTGGCAGCAGCGTCCCCTTGCCGCTAACCACAACCACATCACCTGCTTCTGCAGCCCGTTCAACAGTTTCCAGCTCGGCAAAGGAAGCCTGCAAATTTTCCATTGCTTCCTCTACGGCCTCGTCTGTTATTTCAACCGGTTCCACTTCTTTGCGCAGTTCACGGTATTCACCCAGTTTCACTTCAGGCGCCAGCGGAATGGTAAATTTGAACGTCAGCGGCTCCAATTCCATGTCGTCAAATGTCGGTTGGGCATATGGCAGTTCATGTTCTTCCAGACCGGTCATTACTTCGGAATAGACCTCATTGACCATATCTTCAGCCGCTTCGGCGCGAACGGCCGTTTCGCCAAACCGCTTCAAAATGATGCTGTAAGGCACTTTGCCTTTACGGAAACCGGGAATGGTTACTTGCCGTGCCAGTTTCCGGGCTGTTGCCCGCATCGCCTTGTCAACACGTTCTTCTGCAACCTCAACAGTTACAGAAAGCTGCCGTTTATCATCTTCTTCTTTACGAATGGTTAAAGTCACTAGATTACCCTCTTTATCTCCGGCGCAAGCCACGCCAAAATTAATGTCATGCCAAACAAAAAGACAAACCAGCCAATACGGCCGTTTGCCACATCATCCATTGCCCAACAAGCCAACCCTACCTAACCTGGTCAGCTATCAGCAGCGTCTCAATTGTTACAGTCGCATGGAGATGATTTTAATGGTTCAACGATGGGGATGGAGGGACTCGAACCCACACGCCTTGCGGCACATGATTCTAAGTCATGCGCGTCTGCCAATTCCGCCACATCCCCGCGCAAGCAGGCAATTATAACGTAGCCTACATTGCTTTGCCAACCAGAAACGGCCGTGATAAAAATCAATGAGCAAGTGAAAATGCGGCAAGCAGGCAAGTGCCCCGCCCAACTTCAATCTTTACTTTAATTCATAAACCATCAATCTTTGTTAAGGAGAACCCCCATGGCAACCATGTTAGTAAAAAACGCAGCCGTCCTAGTCACCATGGACAACCAGCGCCGCGAAATTCCCGACGGCGGCCTCTTCATCCGCGACAACATCATTGAACAGGTAGGCCCTACAGCCGAATTACCCGAAACGGCCGATACCATCCTCGACCTCAAAGACCACATCATCCTGCCCGGGCTCATCAACACCCACCACCACCTCTACCAATCACTCACCCGCGTACTTGCCCAAGACAACGAACTATTCACCTGGCTCAAAACCCTCTACCCCATCTGGGCAAACCTCACAGACGAAGCCATCTACATCAGCACCATCACCGGCCTTGCCGAAATGGTACTCGCCGGCTGCACAACCAGCAGCGACCACCTCTACATCTTTCCCAACGACTGCACCCTGGACAGCCAAATACGCGCCGCCCAGGAAATCGGCGTCCGCTTTCACGCCGCCCGTGGCTCCATGTCACTCGGCGAAAGCAAAGGCGGCCTGCCCCCCGACCGGGTTACAGAAGACGAAGCCTTCATCCTCAAAGACAGCCAACGCCTCATCGAGCAGTACCACGATGCCAGCCGCCACGCCATGATGCGCATCGTCCTGGCCCCCTGTTCTCCCTTCTCCGTTACCCCAGACCTCATGCGCGAATCGGCCAAATTGGCCCGCGAGTATGGCGTGCGCCTGCACACCCACCTGGCCGAAACCATTGAAGAAGAAGAGTTTTGCCTGCAAACCTTTGGCGCCCGTCCCGTTGCCTATGTGGAATCATTAGGCTGGACAGGTGACGATGTCTGGCATGCTCACTGTGTGCATATGAACCACAACGAAGTAGAACTGTTTGGCAAAACAGGCACAGGCGTTGCCCATTGTCCCCAAAGTAATATGCGGCTGGCCTCCGGCATTGCCCCCGTGCTGGCATGGCGGCAGCACAACGTTCCCGTTGGCCTGGGTGTAGATGGCTCCGCTTCCAACGACGGCGGCCATCTGCTTACCGAAGCGCGTCAGGCCATGCTGCTGCAGCGCGTTGCCCCTCACCGTTACTTGAGCGAGAAACCGGGTGGACGCGGCGGTTTTGGCGGCAAACCCGATGCCATGTCTGCCCGGCAGGCGTTGGAACTGGCAACGAGAGGCGGTGCACGCGTGCTTGGCCGGGATGACGTGGGGTATTTGGCACCCGGCATGAGCGCTGATTTTATTGCCATCAACTTAAACCAGATTGCCTTTGCCGGTGCGCTGCATGACCCGGTGGCGGCAGTGGTGCTTTGTCAACCGCCCAATGTGGATTGGTCGGTGATTAATGGCAAGGTTATCGTACAGGAAGGCCATTTCACAACCATTGACCTGCCACCTCATCTGGAAAAGCATAATGCAATCAGCAAGGCGATGGTAAATAACGCATAATAGGTCGTTGAAGAAGCCTGATGAATACAAGCCAAACAGGATGCATGAAAGTTGGCAGATTGCAGGTGGCGAGTGGCAGGTAATATGACCTGCG
This sequence comes from uncultured Ardenticatenaceae bacterium, assembly GCA_964600035.1. Classification (GTDB taxonomy): domain Bacteria; phylum Chloroflexota; class Anaerolineae; order Promineifilales; family Promineifilaceae; genus CAZRIB01. The sequence continues at coordinate 8,374 of CAZRIB010000051.1, forward strand.
GCATGCAGCTTGCCACCCGCTTTAATCTTCAATCCATCAATCATCAATCTTTGTTTCCAGAGGAGACGACATGAGCAGCGCGCTCAACACCATGAATGAAAATGGAGCAGGTGGCAAGTGGCAGGTGGCAAATGGCAGGAGTTGCTTCATAATTCATAATTCATAATTTTCGAAGGAGTTTTATGAATATTGCGGCCAGTGGTCTGGTTTTTGACCAATTTGGGAATGTGTTGTTGATTCAGCGTGACGATACGCGCACGTTTGCGCCGCCTGGTGGTTCGTTGGATGCGTTTGAGCTGCCTGATGCGGCGTGTGTCCGGGAAGTGCGTGAAGAGACAGGCATCATTGTGCATCCGGTGCGGTTGGTTGGGCTGCATTACCAGGATTCTATGCCAGATGGGATGCTCATTTTGACGTTTCGCTGCATTCAGCGTGGCGGCGAAATAACGCCATCGCCGGAATCGCCGGTGGTGGGCTGGTTTAAGGCGGTGGATTTGCCCAGGCCGATGTTTGGTATGCACCGGGAGCGAATTGAGATGACGTACCGGCATGCAGGTGGTCCGCCTGTTTGGGAACGGTACCGCCTTTCGGTGGGGGAACGGTTCGGCCGTTTTTTGTTGTTTAATGTGGTATATCGCTGGAAAAATTGGCGGCGTAAAGTGAATGGGGAACCGGATTATGTACGGCCGCCGGGCTGGAAAGTGGGGGCGTTTGTTGTGATTAAAAATGAGGCGGGGGCTGTGCTGTGGGTTAAGCGGACAGATGGTGATGTGTGGAATTTGCCGGGGGGTGGTGGTGAACCGCATGAAGCGCCGTGGGAAACGGCCGTACGCGAAACATATGAAGAAACCGGCCTCAACGTTAAACTAACCAATCTCACAAGCATTAACGTATATGAAAACAGCAACGAAATGTGCTTCACCTTTACGGCCACCATTGAAGACGGTACATTAACCACCGGTGCAGAATCTGCCGACTTTGCCTATTTCCAACCCGGAGAAGAACCGGCCAACTGCGTCTTGCAGCATATTGAGCGGGTTCAAGATTCCTTGCAGGAAAACACCACATTTCGCAAACAGCCCGGCCCGCATGCCGTGTTTCCTTGAAAATGAATGGTGGTGTCATGAAAGCCGCTCTTTGTAGGCGCGGTTTCCCTGCTCCATTTTGCAGCTAAAAATCAACTTTCGTCAGATTTCAGGCAATAAAAAAAGCGGCTCTTAGCAAAGCCGCTTTTTTTCAAACTTGTTGCTATGAGACAGCCGCGTTAATCATCAAAGCTGTCATCATCGTAATCTTCGTCGTCGAAATCCTCGTCGATGAACTCTTCGTCATCATCATAAATATATTCGTCGTCATCAAATGAATCGTCAAAATCGACGTCATCATCATCATCATCGATGATCGGCCAATCTAATTCCAACGGTGATTTGCGCACGACTTCTAATTCAGCACCACAATTGTCACATAGAACCAGCATGCCCAAATGTGGTTTTTCCTCTAGCTGAATTTTTGCACCACAATCGATGCAGCGTGTTACAGGGCCTTTTGGCATTGCTTAAATTCTCCTTATCAACAAGCCAATTGTTATGTTAATAAACAAACTGTTTGCATTTAATAAAAAAGACCATTTCTGATTGATACAAACAGAAATAGTCAAGGGCATAAGTTTAATGAATTTTTGCAGTCAATCGCTTCAGATGTGCTTTCCACCTTTTCGATTGGATTTGTCTGGTTAATGACGTGAAAATTATACAAAAAAGAATTTTGAATGTGAAGTAATTTCGTATTTTTTCCTATTGAGCAACGGCCGTTTCTGTGGCACAATCCTCCGCATAACAAGCAGCAAGCACGCACAGAAACGGCCGTTTTCTGTGCGTGTTCTTGTGTACGGGGAGCAAATTTCCAAAACCGGAGCGTGTCATTATGATTTTAGCCAAAACGCGCAAATGGCTGCGCCAACGTATCTTTACACCTGCCCGCCTGGAGCGGCTGCAAGATTACATCACTATTATCATCGGAACGGCTGTACTCGTCATGGCCATGCACTACTTTTTCATACCCAGCCAACTTGCCGCTGGCGGTCTGACAGGTGCAGCCCAAATTGTCAACAACTACACCGGCTGGCCTATTGGGACACTCGTCTTTATTGGCAACATTCCCTTATTCATACTTGGTTGGTTCCATTTGGGCGGCAAACGCTTCCTGGCACGCACCATCTTTGCCGCCACCATTTTTTCCATCATGCTCGACGGCATGGAACTTTTTTTTCCAACCAATGGCATCACCAATGACTTCCTTCTTAACGCCTTGTATGGCGGCGTATTGGCTGGAATTGGCGTGGGGCTGGTGCTGCGGGCCAAAGCCACCACCGGCGGCACAGACATTTTGGCACGCTTCCTGGACAAAAAATTTGGCATCCCCATTTCCCGCGGTTATCTCTACACCGACGGCATCATTGTCTTTGTGGCGGCCATGGCTTTTAGCTGGGAACACGCCCTCTATGCTGTCATTGGCCTTTACATTGGCAGCACAGTTACTGAAATTGCCATGACCGGTCTCAACGTTGACCGGGTGGCAACTATCATCACCGACCACCCGGAAAAAGTAGCCCAGCAAGTGATAAGCGGGTTAGAACGAGGCGTCACTGCTTTTGAAGGGAAGGGGATGTACACCGGTCGCCAGCGCACAATGTTGATGATTGCCACCAGCCTTGCCGAAATTAACCAGCTTAAAGCCATCGTTCACGAGACTGACCCCCGTGCATTTGTCATTATTAGCCGGGCACAAGAGGTTTTAGGGGAAGGGTTCAGGCGATTAAAGGTTGACGATTGACGAGTCAAGATTGGAGACTGGAAATTGGAGATTTGTTACCTGGTCTTCAGTACTCTGTTAAGTATGTTTTTACATATTTTTTAGGACGCAGATTAACGCGGATAAACGCAGATTTTTGGGCTAATTTATCCGTCACTATGTTTGCACTTTTTGGTTTTGGACGCAGATTTTCAGGATTAACGTAGATTATTTTGTAGTTATGTTAATACAATCCTTGAAATCAGCGTTAATCTGCGTTCTTTTTATGCTTTTTTGAAAACCGCAAAGATAGTGATCCGTGTTTTCTGTGTGAATCCGTGTCCAATCCGCTTCTATGAGCAAAGTGTAGGTTAGCTAGATTTTCGACACGAATGACACGAAAAACAGGTTCTTAATTCGTGAAATTTGTGTCATTCGTGGCAGAGTCTGGATCTACTGAGCTTTTATCCATTCCTTTTGATTGACATAAATTTCTTGGCTGTTTCTACCGCAACGGCCGCATCCCGGCAGTAGGCATCCGCTTCAATTTCCTCTGCAAAAGCAGCATTAAGGGGCGCGCCCCCCACAAGAACGGTGATTTTTTCCCGCAGGCCGGCTTCTTTTAAGGCATTAATAACCACGCCCATGTAAGGCATGGTTGTCGTCAGCAGGGCACTCATGCCCAAAATGTCCGGCTGGTGGGTTTCAATGGCGGCCATAAAATTTTCAACGGAATTGTTCACACCCAGGTCAATCACTTCAAAACCTGCGCCTTCCATCATCATGCCCACCAGATTTTTGCCAATGTCGTGAATGTCGCCCTTGACTGTGCCGATGACCATTGTGCCAATTTTGGGCGCACCGGTTTCAGCCAGTAACGGCCGTAACACCCCCATACCCGCCTTCATTGCCTTCGCCGCCATCAACACTTCCGGTACAAACAACACCCCATCCCGGAAATCATCTCCCACCACATCCATGCCAGCTACCAGCCCGCGATTCAGCACCTCAAATGGCACATGCCCGCGCCCCAAAGCCTCCTGCACACCCTCAACCACTTCCTCCGCATAGCCATCATACAAATCTTCCTGCATCAATTCATACAGCTCATCATCGGGCAGCTCTGACAAAATAATTTCATCGTCCATGGTGTGTGTCCTTTCATTGTGTGCAACCGTACAGGTCTTTTTCAGACTATTGGGGATTCGTATACGTAATCCGAAGTCCGTATACCGTTTTCCGACGAAATCGTCAGGGATGGCGTACACGGAGTACGGATTACTGATTACGGATACCAGCCAATTTTCACTGGCAAATATAGCCAGCAGTGATACAATGGTCAAACATTTTGCACATACCGTTCACAATATGAACAAAGAGTAGGGTAGTGGGGCATAATCTCCAATCTCCAATCTCTAATTCCCTAATCCCAACCCTCCTAACCTCTGCAACCATTACCTTCCCCGGAGGAACAGCCATGCGTCCAATGCTGACCATGCTGCCAGATGAATTGATTGACCGGATTTTGGCCGAGGCAAAGCGCATTTTGTTTGAAGTTGGCGTGGAAGTGCGGGGGGCGGCTTTGAAAGAGCGGCTGCTGGCTGAGGGGCTAAGGGAGGTGAACGGCCGTATCCAATTTCCCCCGGATGTGGTAGACAAAGCCGTTCAACAAGCCCCTGCCTCCTTCACCCTTTACGACAGAGACGGCCGTCCCCATGCCCACATTGGCGGTAATAACGTCCACTTCACCCCCGGCTCCAGCGGCCTCAAAGTGCTAGACCACCGCACCGGGCAAACACGGCTGGCCAACACCGCCGACTTTACCGAGTACATTCGCCTGGGCGACACACTGGAGCACATTCCATACCTGGCAACGGCTTTTTCGACCAACGACGACATCGAAGCGGCCGTTTCCGATGCCTGGCGGCTTTACATTGCCCTGACAAACAGCAAAAAGCCCATCGTTTCTGGCGCATTTACCGAACACGGCGTGCCGCGCATGGTGGAGATGATGCAGCTTTTCCGAAACGGCCGTACCGATCTCATCGCCCGCCCCATGTCTATCTTCACCATCACTGCCACAGGAAACTTTCGTTACAGCGAAGATTCCTGCCAAAATTTACTGGACTGTGTAGAGGCTGGCATTCCCGTAGAAATCGTGCCCGTGACCCTGATGGGACTCATCGCCCCAGTGACGTTGGTAGGGGCGGCGGTCTTCCACACTGCCGATGTGCTGGCCGGTATTACCATGGCGCAAATTGTTCGGCCGGGTGCGCCTGTATTGTTTGGGGGTGCGCCTGCTGCCTTTCACATGAAAGCGGCCACGTCGCCAATGGCCGCTATTGAAGCTCAACGGTTAAACGCCGCTTATGTGGCCGTCGGCAAAAAACTGAACCTGCCCACCCAGGCTTACATGGCCTTGTCTGATGGCAAATTTTTGGACGCACAAGCCGGGGCGGAGACGTTTGGCAGTGCGCTGTTGGCGGCCATTGCCGGTGTAAACTCTGTGTCTGGGCCGGGGATGCTGGATTATGTGTTGACGTTTAGTCTGCCCAAGTTGGTGCTGGATAATGAGTTATGCGGGCAGGCGCTGTTTTTTGTGCGGGAAACGGCCGTTACCGATGATTTGCCCACACTCGATTTGGTACACCAACTTTTGGACGAACAGCACCTGATTACCGCAGAACATACATTGACGCATTGGCCGGATCATTTGTACATGCCCAATCCGGTTATTGACCGCGACAACCGCGAAAATTGGGCCAAGGCTGGCAGTCCCACATTGCACGACAGGGCAGTGGCGGAGTTGAACGAGCGGCTGGCACGGTATGAGCCTGTTGCCACAGAAACGGCCGTTTTGACCGAAATGACCCGTCTCATCAAAAGCGGCTTGCAAACACAGGAGCAGCTTCCCATCGTGCCGCCGTACCAGCCAGCCCGCTACCAAACCGGCAAGAGGGAAGAAAAACAACACGGCCGTACCCGCCGCCACAGACGAAGGAGATAACCC
>CAZRIB010000052.1:0-14149 GCA_964600035.1 uncultured Ardenticatenaceae bacterium
GCAAATTAATGTCATGCAGCACTTCCGGCGTCTCTGGGCGGTAGCGAAATGAGACGTTTTTGAATTCGATTTCGCCGCGAATGGGGGGGATGTCTGGCGCGCCGGGCTGGTTGGCGACGGTGGGTTGGGTATCCAGCAGCTTGAGGACTTGTTCGCCGCCGGCCATGGCGGCTTGCAGGGTGGTGTAAAGCTGGCTGATTTCCTGAATGGGCTGGAAGAAGCGGGTGACGTAGGCCAGAAAGGCGACCAGTATGCCGATGGTGACGCTGCCTTGTATGACGGCAATGCCGCCGAGTAAAAGGACAACGGCCGTTGCCAGCATCCCCATAAACTCAATCGTTGGTAAAAACACAAACGAAAGCGACATCGCATTGATGAGCGCATCCCGATTGGCCGCATTGGTAGCCTCAAAGCGGGCTGTCATCATCTCCTCGCGGGCAAAAGCCTGAATCACCCGCATACCGGCAATGGCTTCTGCCAGATTGCCCACCACAGCGGCCAGTGCCGAGCGTGTCCGGCGAAAAGCGGCGCGGGCGTGACGGGAAAAGTAAACCGTTGCCAAAATCATGAAAGGCAAGACGGCAAAGGTGTACAGTGCCAGCCGGGGACTGAGGGATACCATGACGATGATGATGCCCACCAGCACGAGCAGGTCGCCGATGAGTGTAATAAGTCCCTGCGACAGCAGTTCGTTGATGACGGCCACATCGTTGATGACGCGGGAGACAGTCACGCCGACGATGTGGGTGTCGTGATAGGCGAGGGGCAGGTTTTGCAGGTGGCGGAACAACTCGCCGCGCAGGTTGGCGAGTACACGCTGCCCCACCCAGGAGAGCAAAAAGCGTTTGAGGGCGGCGGTGGCGTAAAGCAAAATGAAGGCGGCGGCCAGTGCCAGGGCTGTTTGGGTGAGTTTGGGCATGTTTGCCTGGGTAATGGCATCGTCGATGGCGACTTTGATGAGGTAGGGGATGAGCAGGGTTAACCCGGTTTCGATGAGCATGAGGATGGCGGCGATTGCCATGCGTCGCCAGTACGGCCGTAAATAGGCCAACATGCGCGCCACCACCCGCCGGTTAAATAACTGTCCTTCTGCTTCTTTGCCAAATGTACGTAAAACGCCGCGCGGCCCCATATTTGGCCCGGAGGCGCCAATTGAAAAGCTCATCAGTTGTCCCCCTCTGTAACGGCTTGCGGCCGAAGCTGCCGCCGGTAGATGTGCTGGTAAATGGGTGAGCTTGCCAGCAGTGTGGTGTGTGTGCCGCTGGCGACGATTTTCCCTTTTTCCAGCACCAATATCAGGTCGGCACGGCGGATGGTGCTGAGACGGTGGGCAATGACAAAGGTGGTACGGCCGTGCATCAACGCCGCCAATGCCTGTTGAATTTGCCGCTCTGTCTGGGTATCTACACTGGCTGTGGCATCATCCAAAATAAGGATGGCCGGGTCAGAAAGCAAGGCGCGGGCAATGGCCAGCCGCTGTTTTTGCCCGCCGGAGAGGGTTGACCCTTTTTCGCCAACCCGCGTGTCATACCCGTCTGGCAGTGCCACAATAAAATCGTGCGCCTGTGCTGCCCTGGCTGCCGCTATAATCTCTTCTTCCGAAGCGTCTGGTTTGCCAAAGGCGATGTTTTCACGAATGGAGGCCGCAAAAAGGATGGTCTCTTGCAGCACAATGCCCACCTGCCTTCTAAGCGAGTCTAGTTTGATTTGGCGGACATCGTGGCCGTCGATGCACACGCGCCCGGCTGTGGGGTCGTAAAAGCGGGCAATCAGGTGGGTGATGGTTGATTTTCCGGCTCCGGTTGCGCCGAGCAGGGCAATGACCTGACCGGGTTCGGCCGTAAAGGAGATGTTTTTTAACACCCGTTTGCGCCCGGCATACTCAAAGGAGACATTTTCAAAGGTGACCCGCCCTTCGATTTTGTCGATGGTGATGGCATTGGGCGCGTCGGTGACGGTAACCGGGGCATCCAGAATTTCAAAGATGCGTTCTGCCGAGGCGCTGGCCATAAAAATGACAGGCATGACCAGCCCTAACCGGCGCACAGGTTGGGCGAGCTGTCCCAGGTAGGTGATGAAGGCGACCAGTGCGCCAATGGTGAGCTGGTTTTGGATGACAAGCCAGCCGCCGTACCAGATGACGGCCAATGTGCCCAGGTTGGTGATGAGGTCGAAAAGGGGAATGTTGATGGATTGCAGGCGAATGGATTGTGCGGAGAGGGTGAACCAGCGCTCGTTTTCTGTTTGGAAACGGCCGATTTCGGCTTCTTCGCGGGCAAAGGCTTTGATGATGCGTGCGCCGCGTAAATTTTGCTCGATGAGGGTGGTTAAAGTGCCCAGCTGGTCCTGGATGGTAATGGAAAGCGGCCTGAAAACGCGGCCGAACCGGTAAGCACGCAAGGCCAGCAGGGGCATGGTGGCCATGACGAGTAAGGCGAGTTTGGCGTTCATTTGGATGAGGGTAACGGCCGTTACCACCAGCAAAAACAGCCCGTCCACAATGCGAAACGTTGCCCGTCCCGTTAAAAAGCGAATGCGCTCCACGTCTTGAATGGCGCGAGAGAGGAGCTGGCCTGCTTCTGCCCTGTCGTGGTAGGCAAACGGCAGCACGGACAGCTTGGTTTGGATGGCATTGCGGATGTCGTAGGCGACGTGTTGGGAAGCAACTTCTGTCCAGCGGCCTTGAAAAAAGGTGAGGATGCCGCGCACAACGGTTAGCCCCAGCAAGATGGCGATGCCCCAGCTTAAAAAGGCCATATCGTTTTGCCGGATGCCGTCGTCTACGAGGCGGCCAATGAGTTGGGGGATGATGAGTTTTAACCCGCTGATGAGAAGCATGGTGAGGTAGGTGCCAAGGACGTAACGGGTATACGGCCGTAAATAACCATACGCCCGCCACAAAAGCGGCCAGGCCTTTGCCCCAGTTGTCATCGTTTGTCTGTTTGGTTTATTTATAGAAGTCATATTGCATGTGTGGCACGTGGATGGGGGATTTCAACTGTCAACATTAGCCCGCCATGACTGCTTTTTTGCATCTTGAGCCGCCCCCCCAATAAAGCAACCCGTTCGCTAATCCCCAACAAGCCATAATGTCCTGCACTGCTCAGGCGGGACATATCAAAATCATCCGGCAGCCCTTTGCCATCGTCCGTAATGGTAATAGACAACATCCGCCGTGAGCCGTAAGAAAATTTTACTTCCACTTGCGATGCGTCGGCGTGCTTCCAGATATTGTTCAAGCTTTCTTGCACAATGCGAAAGACAGAAAGTTCAATGGCTTCTGGTAAACGGCCGAAATTTTTACCAATGGTCAGCTTTACCGGAATGCCGGTTCGTTCACTCCAGCTTTGGGCATACGATTTCAGCGCGGCACTTAGCCCCAGGCTGTCAATGGTCGGCGGGCGCAAATCACCACAAATACCCCGCACATTGGCTACCAGTTGGCGGATGGCATGGCGCACGTCATCCAGCTCTGTTACCAACGTTTCGTTGTCTTCGGCGAGGGAGGCAATTTCTTCAAGCTGGTAATTGATGCTGAGCAGGTCTTGAATGGTGTCGTCGTGCAGTTCGCGGGCAAGGTGTTTGCGTTCTTCTTCGCGCTGGGTGAGCAGGCGGCGCTGCGCATCTTGCAGGGCAAGGTTGGCTTTGTCCAGGGCCTGTACCTGTTCGGCCAACTGTGCCAGAAGCTGCTGGTTGATGGTGTCGCGGGCGGCCAGGTCTTGTTCCAGCAGGAGCTGGTTGTGGTGCAGTTGTTCGGCTTGCTGTTTGGCTTTGTAGTAGCTGTCCAATGCCCAAATGACGGGGGTGCGCTGCTGCCTTTCGCTGCTGCCTACGAGGGCGGCGACGATTTCTTCGCGGTCGGTTTCGTCGGTGCGGACGTTGGCGGTGACTTCGCCCCGGCATAGAACGATGATCCGGTCTGTGACGGCAAAGAGGTGGTCGAGGTTTTGGCTGCTGTAGAGAACGGCCGTTTCTTCTTGCTGCCACTGTTCAATGAGAGATAGCAGTTTGTCCTGAAACGGTGTGCTAAGCAGGGCAACAGGGTCATCGACAATGCGTAAAATGGCGGGGGTGGCAATGCCTTGTGCCAATGACACAATTGTCCGGTCGTCACTGTTGAGATTGGCGGCTTTTTCATGCAGGGTGGGGAATTCTACGCCAAGCTGTGCCAAAATCTCTCTGGCTTTTTCGTGCATTTTGCGGTGGTCGAGCAGTTCGTAGCCGAGGATGTTGTGTTTTAGTTCGTGGCCGAGGAAGATGTTGCTGGTGATGTCGAATTGGTCGGCGAGCTTGGGTTCCTGGTGAATGATGCTGATGCCGTGCTTTTGGGGTTGGAAGGGCCAGGAGAGGGAACGGCCGTTAAAGGTGAGACGGCCGTTTTCTGGCGGCAGCAGTCCGGCCAACACGCGGGAGAGAATGGTTTTGCCCGCGCCGCTGCGCCCGGCCAGACCCACAATTTCGCCTGGGTATATCTCTACGTTGACGTTTCTCAGGACGGTCAACGAGCCAAAGCGTTTGGTAATGCCGGCTGCTTTTAGTAAAGGTTTCACAATTCCTCAGTTTGTGCCGTGTTTTTTGGGAAACGGCCGTTTACTCAACCGCATCAATGATAATTTGATACAGCGTGGCGGCATCAATATCCTTCTTGTCCAAAAAAGCACTGGCTCCTGCTTCCAACCCTTGCCGGTGAAATTCCCGATCCGGGTAGGCACTCATCAAAATAACTTTTGCCTTGCGCGATTCTGCCTTCACCCACCGGGCACATTGAATGCCATTTTCATTCCCCAGCACCACATCAATCAAAACCAGTTTCGGGTCGGCTTGCTGTACGGTGCGAATGGCTTCGGCCGTGTTGGCAGCTTCATAAATAGAAGCCTGGGGGTAGATGCGCCCCACTAACCGGCGGAGCTGCTGCCGGTAACGCTGGTTGTCGTCTACAATGAGAATGTTGGCTTTGTGTCCGTGTTCAACAGGAGGGGCGGCGTTGGGAACGGCCGTTGTGCTTTGTTCGGTAATTTCCGGGTGCTGGTGGGCAAAGTTTACCGCTTCCAGACGGCTTTGTACATTTAGCTGTCGATACAGGCGGGTCAGGTGGGTTTCGATGGTTTTGATGCTGAGGCCAAGCTGGGTGGCCATGGTGCGGTTGTCCATGCCTTGTGCCAGCAGCTGCAAAATTTGCACTTGCCGCCGGGAGAGTTTTTGGGAAACGGCCGTTGGCGTGGCCGACGGCTGCACCAATTTATCCACCAGTGAACTGGAAATCCATCGCTTGCCAGCCAAAACACGCTCCACAGCCAGGCGCAAATCACTCAGCGGCTGGTCTTTCAGATGGTAGCCATTCACCCCCAACCGCAGCAGCCCTTGCACATAGATGTCATCATCATACGCGCTGACCACCAAAATGAGCATCTGGGGGTACGTGCTGCGAATTTGCTCGATGGCGGCAATCGGCTCAAACTGCGGCATCGTCACATCAATGATGAGCAGGTCTGGCCGCAGCTCTGCCAGTGCGGTGATGACGGATGGCCCGTCGCCAACTTCCCCTACAATTTGCAGGTTTTCTTCATTTTCAATGGCGTTGCGGATGCCCGCCCGTACGAGTGCATGATCGTCTGCGATGAGAATGCGTGTTTTTTGCATGGGTGTATTATGCCTTAATTGATTCAGGCAGGACAATGCCCGGTTTTGGCGTGTTCAGGGTTTTCCCTGAATGGGATTAGGGGTTTCCCTTATTTTAATGAAGGGTGGTCAGGGTTAACGGCCGTTACTTGTTAGGTTTTAATAGATAGCGGTAGGAAAATATAGGCAATTCACACAAAACAACCAAGTCAAGCAAACAATCTTCGTAACCAACACAGTTACGTACAACAAATTGCCTGAGGAGGTGGGTGAAGGAGAGAAGAAAAAGAAAAATCCCCCTAAATTTTTTGAGCCCCTAATAAAATAGGAAAACCATTGTCATTCGTTTGTTCTATCATTCGGAGGAAAAGAAAGAATGAAAAGTAAACTTTCAAAATTAGCATTAACCCTTTTTGCCCTGTTAGCCATGTTTGCCCTGGTGGCATGTGGTGGCGGGGACGCCGAACCCACGGAAACCCCCGCCGATACCGGTTCTGCCGACACCGGCGCGGTCTCCCCAGATGAAGTAACCGGCAAAGTTGGTATTGTTCTGCCAACCAAAGATGAACCCCGCTGGGTGCAAGACGAAACCCGCTTCCGCGAAGCCTTGCAAGCAGCCGGGTACGATGTTGAAATTCTCTTCAGCCAGGGCGACTCTGCCAAAGAAAAAGCCAACGTCGAAGATTTGATCACCAAGGGCGTGGAAGTGATTATCATCACCCCGCATGACGGTACGGCCGCAGCCGCAGCCGCCGAAGCAGCCCAGGCCGCCGGTGTCAAGGTCATCTCCTACGACCGCCTGATTCGTGACACCGACGCAGTGGATTACTACGTGACCTTTGACAGCTTTGCCGTTGGTGCACAGCAGGCACAGTACCTGGTAGACCACGCCGAAGGAACAGGCAACCCGCTGTATCTGTACGCCGGTGCCGCTTCCGACAACAACGCCTTCATCTTCTTTGAAGGTGCATGGAGTGTCTTGCAGCCGAAGATTGCCGACGGCACATTCGTCATCAAGAACTCCAGCGAAGCCGTAGCCCTGCAAGACAAGGCAGAGCTGACTCGTGACGAACTGGCACAAATCATTGGCCAGGTAACCACCAACTGGGACTTCAACACAGCCAAGAATCTGGCAGAAGCTAACCTGACATCAGCCACAGCTGAAGACAAGGGTGATGTCTTCATTCTGGCTCCCAATGACGGTACTGCCCGCGCCATTGCGGACGTGTTTGCAGCCGACCCGGACGTGACCAGCTACTATGTCACCGGTCAGGATGCGGAAAAGGCTTCTGTGCAGTACATCATCGACGGCCGTCAATCCATGACCGTCTTCAAAGATGTGCGTACACTGGTAAACGATGCTATCAATGCGGCCGTTGCTTTGCTCCAGGGCAATGAACCGGCAGCCCAGGGTTCCTACAACAACGGCGTGAAAGATGTTCCCGCCATCCAATCCCCTGTGGTCACAGTAGACAAATCCAACGTTGTGGAAGCATTGATTAACTCCGGTTACTACAATGCCGCTGACTTCACCGGTTTGGAAGACATGGGCGCTGCGCCAGTGGATGCTGAACTGATTGCTGGCAAAGTTGGTATTGTTCTGCCAACCAAAGATGAACCCCGCTGGGTGCAAGACGAAACCCGCTTCCGCGAAGCCTTGCAAGCAGCCGGGTACGATGTTGAAATTCTCTTCAGCCAGGGCGACTCTGCCAAAGAAAAAGCCAACGTCGAAGATTTGATCACCAAGGGCGTGGAAGTGATTATCATCACCCCGCATGACGGTACGGCCGCAGCCGCAGCCGCCGAAGCAGCCCAGGCCGCCGGTGTCAAGGTCATCTCCTACGACCGCCTGATTCGTGACACCGACGCAGTGGATTACTACGTGACCTTTGACAGCTTTGCCGTTGGTGCACAGCAGGCACAGTACCTGGTAGACCACGCCGAAGGAACAGGCAACCCGCTGTATCTGTACGCCGGTGCCGCTTCCGACAACAACGCCTTCATCTTCTTTGAAGGTGCATGGAGTGTCTTGCAGCCGAAGATTGCCGACGGCACATTCGTCATCAAGAACTCCAGCGAAGCCGTAGCCCTGCAAGACAAGGCAGAGCTGACTCGTGACGAACTGGCACAAATCATTGGCCAGGTAACCACCAACTGGGACTTCAACACAGCCAAGAATCTGGCAGAAGCTAACCTGACATCAGCCACAGCTGAAGACAAGGGTGATGTCTTCATTCTGGCTCCCAATGACGGTACTGCCCGCGCCATTGCGGACGTGTTTGCAGCCGACCCGGACGTGACCAGCTACTATGTCACCGGTCAGGATGCGGAAAAGGCTTCTGTGCAGTACATCATCGACGGCCGTCAATCCATGACCGTCTTCAAAGATGTGCGTACACTGGTAAACGATGCTATCAATGCGGCCGTTGCTTTGCTCCAGGGCAATGAACCGGCAGCCCAGGGTTCCTACAACAACGGCGTGAAAGACGTTCCCGCCATCCAATCCCCTGTGGTCACAGTAGATGCTTCCAATGTCAAAGAAGCATTGATCGACTCCGGTTACTACGACGCTGCAGATTTCACCGGTCTGCCGTAAACAACTGATTTAATAAAAGTAGCGGCCTTGCCACTGGTGAGGCCGCTACTTTCTAGTAAGGTTGGGGCTATTGGGTTTAGTTGTTACAACCACAATAAGGACTTTTATTTATTTATCAATTTCCAATGCAACCAAACGATACCCCCAACACAAAGGCTGTAACAGCAAATAAAATTTACACAGCCGGTAAATGGAGCCTGTTATGAGTAACACACCAATCCTGGAAATGAAGCATATAACCAAAGAGTTTCCCGGTGTGCGAGCATTGGATAATGTCACCTTTAGCGTCGCCGAAGGGGAAATTCACTGTTTGGTGGGAGAAAACGGCGCCGGAAAATCCACCCTGATGAAAATCCTGAGCGGTGTTTATCCACACGGTGAATATGAAGGGGAAATTTATCTGGGCGGCGAATTGCAAAAATTCCACAACATTCGCGACAGCGAACGCGCCGGCATTGGCATCATCTATCAAGAATTGGCACTTGTTCCCGAAATGACCGTTTATGAAAATATCTTTGTCGGGAATGAAATTGCAGAGCGTTCTCTTATTAACTGGAATGAAACAATCAAGCGTGCGACAGAAATGCTGCGAAAAGTGCGCCTGGATGTGAACCCAGCCACACAGGTCAAGGATTTGGGTGTAGGCAAGCAGCAGCTTGTGGAAATTGCCAAAGCACTGAGCAAGAATGTCCGCCTGCTCATTTTGGATGAACCGACATCGGCCTTAAATGAAAATGATGTTGAGAACCTGTTTGCCTTGCTGCGAGATTTGAAGGCTCAGGGTGTGACGTGCATCATGATCACCCATAAGCTTAAAGAAGTGATTGAAATGGCTGACACAGTGACAGTTTTGCGTGATGGCCAAACGATTTGCACGTTGGATGCACATGCCGGTGAGGTGACAGAAAACGCCCTGATTAAAAATATGGTAGGGCGTGAGATTGATAACATTTACCCAAAGCGGGCACACCAGCGTTCTGATGAGGTTATTTTTGAAGTTCGTAACTGGACGGCTTATGACCCAGCCGTGGAAAGGACAATTTTGAAAAACAACAATTTTGTTGTGCGGAAGGGTGAAATTGTGGGCTTTGCCGGGTTAATGGGGGCTGGTCGCACGGAATTGGCCTTGAGTATTTTTGGGAATTCAGAGAATTACCGGGTAGAAGGTGAACTATTCTTGCATGGCCAACCGAAGAAATTTAACCATCCAAAGCAGGCAATTGATGCCGGAATTGCCTATGTTTCGGAAGACCGGAAGCGCAATGGGCTAATTCTTATTCAGGATGTGCGCCAAAATGTGACGCTTGCGAACTTAAAAGAAATTGCCAAGCGTGGTGTGATTGACGAGAATGCGGAAATCCAGATTGCCAATGAATATAAGGATTCTTTGAATATCAAGACGCCGTCTATTGAGCAGACGGTAGGTAATTTAAGTGGTGGTAATCAACAAAAGGTGCAGTTGGCCAAGTGGCTGTTTGTAAAGCCGGATTTGTTGATTTTGGATGAACCAACGCGGGGTATTGATGTTGGGGCCAAGTACGAGATTTATACCATTATGAACCAACTGGTGGAACAGGGGATGAGTATTATTATGATTTCTTCTGAACTGCCGGAGATTTTGGGAATGAGTGACCGGGTTTACGTGGTTTCGGAAGGGGAAATAACGGGCGAGCTGCCTGTGGAAGAGGCCACGCAAGAGAAAATTATGGAATTGGCGACAGTGAATTAACTGCTGGCCGGGAGCAGGACAACGAATTGAAGAAGGAACGGGTTTTCTTAATTCTTTGCTTCCTTTACGGGCTTTTAGGTTGATTTTTAACCCGGCCTGTATAGCTGCTAAATGAGGAAATTTTTTGATTGGCGAGGAGTCTGTAAATGACCTTTTTGAATGATTTACGGAAAGTGCTGCGGCAAAACATTCGTGAATATGGCATGTTTATTGCCTTATTCGTGATTTGGATTGTGTTTGCTGTTTTGACGGACGGTATTTTTATTTCTTCCCGGAATATCAGTAATTTGCTGAATCAGACCGGTTATATTGCTGTGTTGGGTATTGGCATGACGCTGGTGATTGTGATTCGGCATATTGATTTGTCGGTTGGCTTTATGGCTGGCTTTTTGGGTGCGGTGGCCGCCATTATGATGTCGTTTTGGGGTTGGCCGGTGTACCTGGTTATTCCAACGGTGTTGTTGATTGGCGCGTTGTTGGGGTTGATTCCCGGTTTTTTGGTGGCGCGTTTGGGGATTCCGGCATTTGTGGCAACGTTGGCTGGCTTTTTGATTTACCGGGGCGCAATTTTGGTGGTCACTGAAGAAACGGGCACGATCATTATTAATAATGATGCGTTTAATGCAATTGGCAATGGTTTTATTCCTGATATTTCGGTTTCGTTTTTGCCTGATTTTCATGTGGTGACGCTTCTGCTGGGTGTGCTGGCGATTGTGTTGTATGTGATTGGTGAGATAAACGGCCGTCGCACGAAAATGTCCTATGATTTTGAAGTGCTGCCCATGAATATTTTTGTGTTGAAGCTGGTTTTTATCTCATTGCTGATTGGCGGCATGACCTGGGTGCTGGCCGGATATAACGGAATTTCCTGGACAGTGGTTGTGGTATTGTTGGTTGTCGGTATTTACAGTTTCCTGACCAACAGAACTGTTTTGGGGCGGCATATTTACGCGGTTGGCGGCAACCCTGAAGCGGCCGAATTGAGTGGTGTGGATGTCAAGAAAATCACCTTCTTTGTTTTTGGGCAAATGGGGATGTTGGCCGCGCTGTCTGGTATGCTGTTTGCTTCCCGTCTGCAATCTGCAACGACAACGGCCGGTACATTGTTTGAATTGGATGCGATTGCGGCGGCATTTGTAGGTGGCGTGTCTGCGGCTGGCGGTGTGGGGCGTGTTTCTGGTGCATTGATTGGTGCATTGGTCATGGCTTCGCTGACCAGTGGTATGAATTTGATGGGAATTGGTATTTCTTATCAATATATGGTGCGTGGTGCGGTGCTGGCTGCGGCCGTTATCTTTGATGTGGCTACTCGCAATCGTTAGACTAATCTGTGTTTTCGTTTTTCAAGGCGGCTCTTTTGGACAGGAGCCGCCTTTTTCTTGCCTGTTTGCCCGGGTAGAGCGTCGTGTGGCAGCGGGATAGTTAAGTGATTATTTAGTAAGAAAAAAACATGGTATGATTGGGGCTGATTCCAGATAAAATTAGCAATTGAGTGTGTAAGTGTGGTATGGGTGTGGGTGCGGGAAGTGGTAACGGCCGTTTCCAGACAACCTGCCAAACCCCTCCAGCCAACAATTGCTGTGCGGCAAGGAAGAGATAAAAAATATGAAAACACCTTTAAGACTATTACTTGTAGATGATCACGAAGTTGTCCGGTTAGGGCTAAAAAGCCTCCTGGATCGTCATCCAGAGTTTGAAGTAGTGGCAGAAGCCGCTTCAGAATCCGAAGCAGTACAAAAAGCCTTAGAGATCAAGCCCGACATCGTCCTGATGGACATTCGGCTGGCCGGGGGCAACGGAGTGGATGCCTGTCAAAAAATCACCGAAAAACTGCCTAAAACTAAAGTGATTATGTTAACTTCATATGCAGAAGACGAAATGTTGTTTTCTGCCATTCGCGCCGGTGCATCTGGTTACGTACTTAAACAAGTGGGCAGCCACGATTTAATCAAATCAATTGAATCTGCTGCGCGGGGTGAGGCTACGCTGGATCCTACTTTGACACAGCGCGTTTTTTCGGAAATCCGTCACTCCATTCAAAAAGAAGAAGCAGCCGCATTTAGCGATTTAACGTCTCAGGAAATACAAGTATTGGGGCTGATTTCAGAAGGAAATACAAACCGCGAAATAGCCAAAGCCCTCTTCTTGAGTGAAGGCACAGTGCGTAATTATGTAAGCAGCATTCTGTCCAAATTGGGCGTGTCCAACCGGGCAGAAGCAGCCGCTTACGCCATTCAACATCATCTGAAAGATTATTTGTAAAAAGTGTAATGCCATCTACAAAATTAGAACTGGAAAAACGAAACCAACAACTATCGGCTTTGCATAAAGCTGCAATGGCCATTGCTGCCGAACTATCTTTGGATAATGTGCTGCAGCAGATTGTAGATTCTGCGCGGGAACTGGTTGGGGCAGAATACGCCGCATTAGGTGTTCCCAATGCCGATGGCTTTATGGAGACATTTGTATACAGCGGCATGTCGAAAGAAACATTTGCCAAGATGCCTCATTTGCCGCATGGGTTAGGGCTGCTGGGCGCGTTGTATCACGCTGAAAAGCCTATCCGCATTCCTGACATCAGTGAGGATCCGCGTGCTGTGGGTTTTCCTGAACACCACCCGATTATGACGAGCTTTTTGGGGGTGCCTATTTTAGGGGGCGGCCGTTCTTTGGGTAATTTGTATTTAACCAACAAAATTGATGGGGATGAATTTACCAAAGAAGATGAGGAGCAGGTGGAAATGTTTGCTGCACATGCGGCCATTGCCATTCAAAATGCACGCCTTTATGAGCAAGTTGGCCGTTTGGCTGTGGTGGAAGAGCGAGCACGGATTGGTATGGATTTGCATGATGGGGTCATTCAATCGATTTATGCGGTTGGTTTGACACTGGAGTCCGCGCGATTAACCCTGCATGATTCGCTGGACGAAACGGATGTGCTGCTGTCTAAGGCGATTGAATCGCTGAATGATACCATTCGGGATATTCGCAACTTTATTTTGGATTTACGGCCGCATCGTTTTCGTGGTGATTTGGAGCAGGGGGTGAGTCGTTTGGTGCGTGAGTTTCAGGCCAATACCATGACACCGGTGACTGTTTCTCTGATGCCGGGCTTGTCATCCCGGCTGTCTACCCCGGCCGCCCGGGCAGTCTTTTTGACCACGCAAGAGGCGCTGGCGAACATTGCCCGTCATGCCAAAGCCACTCAGGTGGAAATTCGCACCGTTAAGGTTGGCAATAATATGAAGCTGACGGTTGCTGATAACGGCCGTGGCTTTGAGGTTGATAAAAAGAAACAGTCGTCGGTTGGGCATGGCCTTTCTAACATGAGGGCACGTGCTGAGGCACTAAAGGGGTCATTTCACATCGATTCAGCTCCCGGAGAGGGAACCAAAATCACGTTAATTCTTCCGTTAAACCCGGAATAATCAAAATCCTGTTTATGTTAAATTAAAAACGCCTCTCACGAGAGGCGTTTTTTGATCTGATTTGGGCTTTGTTATGAAGGGTCAACAATGTTTTTGGGTTCTTGAGAGGTGAAGTAATCAAGATAGTCGGTGACAGTGACGATTCCAACCAGTTCGTCGTTTTCCAAGACAGGCAGTGCCCCAAATTTGTAGATGCTTAGCATTTCTGCCGCCCGATAGGCAGGTGTATCAGGTGTCACGGTGATGGGGTTGGGGGTCATGCAGCTTTCGGCCGTGACGGTGTTTAGCAGCTTGATGTCTTCCTGGTGGTCATGCAGCACAATCGGGGAGTTCATGACCAGCCGAACGTCTCTGTCTGTCACAATGCCAACAAGTTTGCCGTTGTCTACCACAGGTAGCTGGCGGTAGCCATGCGTTTTCATGATGCCAATGATTTCGTTGAGTGTGGTATCGGAAGAGACATAAACCGGTGAAAGGGTCATAATGTCTTTTACTGTTAGCATGTCGGCGTTCCTTTCATTAGATAGGTGATTTTTCTTAAGTGTACAGCTTTTTTCCTTGTTTGGGTCGTGGGCAATGTCATCCTGCGCTGGTGATTTTCTTCTTTTATTGTGATGTTTTTTAATGACAATAGTCCCAACTCATTGTGTGACATTCGTTACTACGATTTGCACCCTGATAGGTTTACACTGCTTCCACTATCCTCGCTTTGAGAAAGATTTATTTATGGATGCAATTAGACTACTTATTTTTGATGAACATACGGCCGTTCGCAAC
>CAZRIB010000053.1:0-14117 GCA_964600035.1 uncultured Ardenticatenaceae bacterium
CTGGCGGCGGATGTGTTGTTGAGTAGAAACGGCCGTGTCTGGCGCAGAGGCTGCATTCATGACAGTGATGCGTAAAAAGTCATAACTCTTTGCGGCACAATTGACGGGAACGGGTTGTATTTGTTAGGATTGCAAGCAGTTACCCCTTTTTGCAATGATATTTTTGGAAGAGAAAGGCATCTTCGCTGTGTCCTGACAAATCATTATGCAACCCATTGCTTACCCTGTTCAGCATGAAAAGCTGCTGCACATTTGGCAAACTTTTGTCGAAAAGAAACAAATTGTGCAAGATGATTCCGGTCTTTTGCCAGACCCGGTTGTTATTCAATCCTGGCAGCGTTGTTCCGCCATTTTAGATCCCTTCAAACGCCCCCGTTCACACACCATCACCGAGCCGGCACTGTCGTCTTTGCTTCGTTCTCAGGCTGACCTGATTTCGGTGGCCATGCCCCATATTGAAGATTTGCACCAATTTATGGAAGGTTCTGGCGCGGCGATTTTGCTGACGGATGGGGCTGGCTGTGTATTGGCCCTGGGGGGAGATGCGTCATCGCAAAAGGTGGTGACGGCGTACGGGCTGGGTGTGGGCACATATTGGTCGGAAGGGTACATTGGCACGAATGGGGTGGGGGTGGCGTTGGTGGCGGCGATGCCCGTGCAAATTGTGGGGGCTGAGCATTACTGCCAGACATTTCATCATTTAACGTCCAGTGCGGCACCAATTCATGATGCAAACGGCCGTATCGTGGGACTCATTGGGGTTGTTTGTGGCAAAGAAAAAGCATCAGCCCATACCCTGTCTATGGTGATGGCGATTGCTCGTGCCATTAGTAACCAGTTTCAGGCCAATATGTATCTGGAAGAAGCCAACCACCGGCTGACCGAAGTGAACACGATTTTGGAAACAATTAGTGAGGGGGTGATAGCGTGGAATGCAAACGGCCGTATCATCCACATGAATGCCCAGGCGGGCAGCATGTTAAAAATGTCTCCAGAAAGTGTGCTGGGCAAACCACTGGTAGATACCTTTCAGTTTCCGCCGCAAATTGCCCGGGCAATTGCCGAGAAACATGAATTGTGGGATGAAGAAGCCGTTTTGACGGTAAACAATCACGACACGGTTTCGGTCATGATTAGTTTACGGCCGTTAGGTTTTAGCGAAAGTGGCCCGACAGGATTCATTGCCTTGCTGCGCCCCATTGAGCATGTTCGCCGCATTATTCACCAGCAGGTAGGGACACAAGCCATGCTTCGCCTGGAAGATGTCTACTCTTCATCTCCAGCCATGCGGGCAGTGGTGCGGCAGGCGCAAATTGCCGCCCGCGGAACTGCGCCGGTTTTGCTGCGCGGGGAAGGGGGTGTGGGCAAAAACCATTTGGCACGTGCCATTCACAACGCTGGAACAAGAGCCGACAAGCCTTATTTGTCTATTAACTGCCGGGCACTGCCGCGTGAGTTGATGCTGAGTGAACTGTTGGGATATGCGCAGGAAGGTGACCGAAACGGCCGTCCCAGTAAATTCGAGCTGGTCAACGGCGGCACATTATTTTTAGATCGCATTGAAAGCATGTCGCTGGAGATGCAAACAGCCCTGCTGCAAGTGATAGAAACCGGTCATGTTATGCGCCTCGGGTCATCACACCCCATTCCTGTGGATGTGCGAATCATTGCTGCCACATCAGTAGATTTGGAAACGGCCGTTGCCGAGGGCACTTTTATTTCTCACCTTTACTACCGTTTTGGCGTGTTTAACATTGCCATTCCCCCGCTCCGTAACCGTGTGGACGATATTCCGCAGCTTGCAGAGCGGTTTTTAACGCGAGCAGAGGGTGGAAAAACCCGGATTGATGACGAAACCATGCGCGTGCTGTGCCGTTATCCCTGGCCGGGCAATGTGCGTGAGCTGGAGATGGTGCTGGAACGGGCACTTCATATGGTGAAAGGGGATGTGATTCGGGTTGTGGATTTGCCGGAATATGTGAGAAACGGCCGTGTTGTGGCCGGTAATTCCCCACAACCGGCGCCAGTCCTGTCTACCGAAGAGGCCGAACGGGAAGCCATTATCAGAGCAGGGCAGGCCTGTAACGGCCGTGTTACAGAAATGGCACGTCAACTGGGAATCGGCCGTACCACCCTGTGGCGCAAAATGAAACGCTACCAGCTCTCCCCAGACATTTTCAAGCACCCCAATTAGTTCTTAAGTACCATACTTTCCTCTTATTGTGTTTCATAATGAAACATAATGCAAAAAATTATGTTTCGATATGAAACAAAAATGCCTAAATTATTGAATTATGACCCAAAAAAAATAAGATGTTAGCAATGATTTGTGAAAATCACCCAGTATTTTTAGCGCAGGAATTAGTAAAAATAACTAATCACCACGTCGAAACCAGGCATCAAATACCCTAACCGTATAGTAATCCAAATAAACCAGGCCAATGCAAAGGCACCCGCTCAATGGGTGTTCTCTTAATGTTGGAAAAATGTTCCTGTTTCAGTTGTCTGGAGCAGGTAACAAGTAGGCAAACCGTTTTGTCGAGAAGATTTGTCAAATTTTTTAGTATGACCAGGTACTTACCAGACCAAATTTGACAAATCTAAGGGTGAAACACAAAAAGGAGGGATGTCTATCGAATATGGAAGAGGAGTCACAAAAGAAGCGTTACAAATTTTTTAAATTCTTAACATCCAAACGATTCACGAGAGAAGGAGTGAAACAATGAATAACAAAGGCTTGACAGGCGAATTGGTTGCCGAATTTTTTGGCACATTTATCCTCATCCTGTTGGGTGATGGGGTCGTGGCCAATGTTGGTTTAGCCCCCCGGTTGGAATCTGTAGCTTACAACTGGAATACCATAACCATCGGCTGGGCTTTTGCAGTTATTGTAGCGGTGTATGTAGCAGGCGGCGTTTCCGGCGCACACATCAATCCGGCCGTTACGATTGCCTTGGCTGTAAAGCGTGATTTCCCCTGGTCAAAAGTTTTGCCCTACATTTTGGCCCAAATTGTCGGTGCATTTGTTGGTGCTCTGGGTGTGTATCTTGTCTACCGTGAAGGTCTGGTAGCAGCAGGTATGCCCAATGTTTGGTCAACTGGCCCCGGCTCTGTATTTGGCAATGCTTTCTGGGGTGAGGCCGGTTCTTATGCCGCCGGATCAACCGGATCGTACTCCCTGTTCAACGCCAGTGTGGCAGAATTCTTTGGCACAATGGTGTTGTTGTGGGGTGTTCTGGCCAGCGGTGATGATAAAAACCTTGGCTTGAAGAATAACATGGGGCCATTCCTTGTTGGCTTTACCGTGTTGGCAGTTGGCTTGTCTTTGGGTGGCCCAAGTGGTTACTCCATTAACCCGGCACGTGACCTTGGCCCGCGTATTTTTGGTACATTGGTTGGTACACAAGGCTTGTGGGATGGTTTGTACTGGCTGATTCCGCCGGTGCTTGTTCCTGCTATCTCTGGCGCAATTGGCATTTATTTCTACGACTGGTTCATTTCACCATTCCTTCCCAATAACTAGGTGTTGGATGTTGTGATGTCGCGGTGAGAGATGCAGTTTTGGAATGGCTGTATCTCCACCGTGACCAATTACTTACTGGCTGTGTTGTTTGCAAACCGAAAAGGAAAGCGTTTGTTTTGCTCTACAAACGTACTGCGGTTTGTCTATTGCCGTGTGAAGGCAAAAGGAGTTTTGGTGGGATGAAAAAGTTAATCAATGCTGTAGAAAATGTTGTAAAAGAACAGCTTGAAGGGATGGCGGCTGCTCATCCGGATTTGGTGAAGGTTCATTTTGACCCCAATTATGTGGTTCGGGCAGATGCGCCGGTAGAAGGCAAGGTTGCCCTTGTTTCTGGTGGTGGCAGCGGCCATGAGCCTATGCACGGCGGTTTTGTGGGCATGGGGATGTTGGATGGTGCGTGCCCAGGTGAAGTGTTTACCTCGCCAACGCCTGATCAGATGTATGAATGCGCTAAAGCGGTGAACGGCGGTGCAGGGGTTCTTTTTATAGTAAAGAATTACACGGGTGATGTGCTGAATTTTGAAACGGCCGCAGAGTTGGCATACGCTGAAGGCATTAAAGTTCAGTCCATTTTGGTAGATGATGATGTGGCTGTGAAGGACAGCCTGTACACGGCCGGACGGCGCGGCGTGGGCACAACTGTGTTGATGGAAAAGATTGTCGGCGCGGCGGCTGAGGCAGGTTATGACCTGGATAAATGTGCTGATTTGGCGCGGAAGGTGAATATGTACGGCCGTTCCATGGGCATGGCACTCACCTCCTGCACTGTTCCGGCGGCGGGCAAACCCACATTTGACCTGGGCGAAAACGAAATGGAAATCGGCATTGGCATTCATGGCGAACCCGGCCAAAAACGTATGCCAATGACCACTGCCGACGAAATCACCGAAATGTTGGCTACCGAAATTCTGGACGACGGCCCTTACACCCGCACCGTGCGCGAATGGGACAATGAAAATGGCACCTGGGTAGACAAAGAGCTGACCGACGAGCCGTTTGCTGAAGGCGACCAGGTCATTGCTTTTGTCAACAGCATGGGCGGCACACCCGTTTCAGAGCTTTATGCCGTTTATCGCAAGCTGGATGAAATTTGCAAGGCTCGCGGCATCAAAATTGTCCGTAATCTGGTAGGCCCCTACATCACATCTTTGGAAATGCAGGGCTGCTCCATCACCTTGCTCAAGGCCGACGACGAAATTCTGAAATTCTGGGATGCGCCAGTCAAAACACCCGGCTTGCGTTGGGGTGTATAACCTGCGGCGTACTGGCCAGGTCACTGGCACCTGGGTAGCAATCCATATTGCATATCAAAAAGGCTAAATCTATGGTTACCAAAGCACAAATCATTCGGTGGCTAGAAAAATCAGCGGCCGTGATTGAAGAAAACAAGGAGTACCTGACTCAACTGGATTCAGCAATTGGCGATGCAGATCATGGCACAAATATGGCACGTGGCTTTGCCAAAGTGATGGAGAAATTGCCAACAGTTGTTGACAAGGATATAGGCAATATTCTCAAGACTGTTGGTATGACATTGATTTCCAGTGTCGGCGGCGCCAGTGGGCCATTGTATGGCACGTTTTATATGCGCAGTGGCATGGCTGTCATTGCCAAAGAGGAGCTAACGGCCGAAGATTTGTTTAAGCTGCTCAATACAGGTGTGGAAGGTGTTGTGCAGCGCGGCCGGGCACAACTGCAGGATAAAACGATGATCGATGCCTGGGCGCCGGCCTTGAAGGCGTATGAAGCGGCGATGGCCAATGGTAGTGATGTGCTGGGTGCTATGGAAGCGGCCGTTGCTGCTGCAGAGCAAGGCATGAAAGACACCATCCCACTGCAAGCCCGTAAAGGGAGAGCCAGTTATTTGGGAGAACGAAGCATTGGCCATCAAGACCCCGGTGCTACATCTACCCATTTAATCCTTAAAGCCTTGCTGGACAGCATCAAAGAGTAAGTTGTTTGCACCCAAAAAATCGCAGAGAGCGTGGAAAGCATAGAGAATAGCCAGATTTATGCCGTCCGCGTTCATCCGCGTCCTTTTTAAGGTTATGTTGTTAGCTTGGGGGCTTCCCCACATTTCTCACACAAAGAGAAGGAGATTTTCTCATGACAAAGTATGTTGCTGCTATTGACCAGGGTACAACCAGTACCCGCTGCATGATTTTTAACCATTCTGGTGAGCCGGTTGGTGTTCACCAACTGGAACACGAGCAGATTTATCCCAAACCGGGCTGGGTGGAACATGATCCGCTGGAAATTTGGGAAAGAACACAGCAGGTTGTGAAGGGTGCCATGGAAGCGGCTGGTGTGACGGCCGAAGATATTGCCGCTGTTGGTATTACCAACCAACGGGAAACCACCGTTGTGTGGGACAAAACAACTGGCAAGCCCTTGTATAACGCCATTGTCTGGCAAGACACCCGCACCGACAAAATTTGTAAAGAACTGGAAGGCGGCATTGGCCAGAACCGTTTCCGCGACAAAGTTGGTTTGCCATTGGCTACCTACTTCTCTGGCCCCAAAGTGCGTTGGATTTTGGACAATGTGGAAGGCGCACGGGAAGCGGCCGAGGCTGGAAACGCTGTCTTTGGCAACATTGACACCTGGCTTATTTGGAATTTGACGGGCGGCGCGAATGGTGGTGTGCATGTGACAGACCCCACCAATGCCAGCCGTACCATGTTGATGAATCTGGATGGGCTGCGCTGGTCGCAAAGCATCTGCGAGACGATGGGTATTCCCATGTCTATGCTGCCGGAAATTAAGCCGTCTTCGGCCGTGTATGGCTACACCACAGACGATGGCCCCTTTGGCGGGCGCATTCCTGTGGCTGGTGACTTGGGTGACCAGCAAGCGGCAACGGTTGGTCAGGCCTGCTTTGACGTTGGTGAAGCCAAAAACACCTATGGCACTGGCTGCTTCATGATTTTGAATACCGGCACAGAAATTGTTCCGTCCAAGAGTGGCTTGCTAACGACCGTTTGCTACCAATTCGGTGATGAAAAACCGGTCTATGCGCTGGAAGGTTCTATTGCCATTACCGGTGCTTTGGTGCAGTGGCTGCGCGATAATCTGGATTTCTTTGATTTCTCGCACCACATTGAAGATTATGCCAAGACGGTTGAGGATAATGGCGGCGTGTACTTTGTACCGGCATTTTCCGGTTTGTTTGCACCGTATTGGCGGTCTGATGCACGTGGCGTAATTGCCGGTTTGACCCGCTATGTCCGCAAGGGGCACATTGCCCGTGCTGCTTTGGAAGCAACGGCTTACCAGACTCGCGAAGTGCTGGATGCGATGAATAAGGATTCTGGTGTGGCGTTGAAGGCGCTGAAGGTGGACGGTGGTATGGTCTATAATGACTTGCTGATGCAGTTCCAGTCTGATGTGCTGAATGTGCCGGTGGTACGGCCGAAAGTGGCGGAAACGACTGCTTTGGGTGCTGCCTATGCGGCTGGTTACGCGGTTGGGTTCTGGAAGAGCACTGACGAAATGCGTGCCAACTGGGGTGTGGACAAGACCTGGACGCCAACTGAGGGCAGTAATGCCAGCACGGAATTGTATGCTATGTGGAAGAAGGCTGTAACCCGTACGTTTGACTGGGTGGAGTAAACGGCCGTTTCTGACAATCTCTTTTAGTACTCAGTCAAGTGTTCTTTGATGGATACAAAGATTGGTTCAATCTCCGAGATTGAACCAATCTAATCCCTCATTTCACATGTGACTGGGTATTAGCTAGCATTCGATACAAGAAGGGACAGTTTGGCGCAGGGTAGCCGCCCTGTCCCAACTGTCCCTTCTTACTTCAAAAAAATAAACAAAACAGGGATAGGCAGCAGAGGGGCAAAGGCAAGAAGACGACACGGCAATTCAATCTCTCAATCTCCTAATCCCCAATCGCCTGAAAAAACCTGTAAGTTGTATAAAAAACAGCAGGACATTTATATAAACTTTTAGCGGTTTACCGAATGGCGATTTGGCTTAAAATAAGCCAATCTCCACCCTTCAAAACGAGGTAACTATGCGTTCAATAAACACAGAAGTTTTAGTTATTGGTGGCGGGGCAACAGGAACCGGCATCATTCGTGATCTCGCCATGCGCGGATTCAAAGCTGTGTTGGTAGAAAAGCGGGATCTGTCACATGGCACAACAGGCCGTTACCATGGCCTGCTGCACAGCGGCGGACGGTACGCAGTAAAAGACCCGGAAGCCGCGCGAGAGTGCATTGAAGAAAATATGATTTTGCGCCGCATTGCACCCCACTGCATTGAAGACACAGGGGGCTTTTTTGTTGTGACTCCCTGGGATGACCCCGATTTTGGCGACACCTTCATGAAAGGCTGTCAGGACACAGGTATTCCCGTTGAGGAAGTTTCCATCAGCCAAATGCTGAAGGAAGAACCAATGCTCAACAAGGGCATTGTGCGCTGTTTTCGGGTTCCAGACGGGTCAGCCGATTCGTTTCTGACGTCGGAGAGCAATGCCGCTTCTGCCCGGGCATATGGCGCGGAAATTTTGAACTACCACGAGGTGAAGAAGCTCATTAAAGAAGGCAATAAGGTCACAGGAGCCGTGTGTTATGACCTGGTAAAAGATGAGGAAGTGACCATTTATGCGGATCTGGTGGTGAGTGCAACCGGGGCGTGGGCTGGCAAAATTGCCGGTTCTATTGGCATAGAAGTGCATGTTATTCCGGGCAAGGGGACAATGGTTGCCATTGCCCACCGGGTGCTGAACACGGTGGTGAATCGCTGCAAAATGCCGTCGGATGGCGACATTATTGTGCCGGTGCATACGGTTGCCATTATTGGCACAACGGATGTGCGGGTGACAGACCCGGATCATTTTGCGATTGAGCCGTGGGAAGTGCAGTTGATGCTGGATGAGGGGGAAAAGTTGGTTCCAGGGACGCGGGATATGCGGATTTTACGTGCCTGGGCGGGTGTACGGCCGTTATACCAGGAAACATCTGTCGTAGACACCCGCGACGTAACCCGTGCCTACACTTTATTAGACCACAGTACCCGCGACGGCGTGGATGGCTTCATCACCATTACCGGCGGCAAGTGGACAACCTTCCGGCAAATGGCAGAGGTTGTTGTGAACAGGGTGTGTGAAAAACTGGGTACACAGCGTGAATGCCGCACCCATTTGGAACCCCTGCCAGATATTCACAATGAGCCGCGAACGGGCAAAGGCCATTATTGGCTGGGGTCGCGGCTGGCACGCACGGAGCAGAATAAGGAATACGGCCGTTTAGTGTGTGAATGCGAACTGGTAACCTACGACGACGTAGAGCACGCCATCCTGCACGGCAATGCCAAAACCTTTGACGACATCCGCCGCGATGTACGTTTGGGGATGGGGCCGTGCCAGGGCGGATTTTGCAGCTACCGGGCAACGGGCATCCTCCACACTCTGCGCCATCCCCCGGTAGAAGAGACCAATGTAGCACTGCGCGACTTTTTACAAGAACGCTGGAAAGGGTTAAAACCCATTTTATGGGGACCCCAGCTTAAACAAGAACGTCTGGATGAATTGATGTATCTCCACGTGATGAATGTAGACCATTTGCCCGGAGAGAAAGCCTCTCGCCTGGCGCCGGATATGTATGAAAAAGGCACTGTGGAGAAAAGACCGGAGACAGCAAGAACATGAACGAGATAACAATCATTGGCGCTGGCCTGTCTGGGTTGATGGCAGGCTGGCAGATGGCAAAAAAGGGAAAGCAGGTAAAAGTTGTCACCAAGGGGTGGGGGGCAACGCATTGGCTTTCCGGTTGTGTGGATGTAATTGGTTATTATCCGGTGGATGGGGATGCGCCGGTAGACAGCCCGGAAACGGCCGTTGCCAAACTCATCGCTGACAACCCGCAGCACCCCTACGCCCTGGTGGGCAAAGACGGACTGGCCGCCATGCTGGCAGAGCTGCAAGCCCTATGTGCCGATGCCGGGTATCCCTTGCATGGGTCACTGGCACGCAACTGGCTGCTGCCGACGGCCGTTGGCGCAATGCGCCCAACCTGTTTAGCCCCAGAGACCATGACCGCCGGCGATTTGAGCCACGATGCCCCCATGCTGTTGGTGGGCTTCCAGCAGTTAATGGACTTTTACCCCAATTTGGCGGCCGACAATTTGAGTAAGCAGGGCATTCCGGCTACGTATGTCATGCTTGATTTACCTGCCCTTCAGTCGCGGCAATTTACAAACCCGATGGTACTGGCACGCTTGATGGCGCAGGCCGATTTTCGTAAACAGGTGGCCGATGCGCTGAAGCCCCATTTGCAGAATGTGGAACGGGTTGGTTTTCCGGCGGTGCTGGGTTTGGGCAATGCGATGGCGGTGAAGGCAGATTTGGAACAGCGGCTGGAGCGGTCTGTTTTTGAAATGCCCGGACTCACGCCGTCAGTGCCCGGTATTCGCCTGCACACCATATTGGCGCAGGCAATTGTGGCGGCTGGTGGCCGCATTGAAAATGGTATGGAAGCGATTGGGGCAGAGAAGGAGAATGGACGGGTAACGGCCGTATACACTGCCGCTGCCGCACGTCCCCATCCCCACCGTGCCGAAAAATACATTCTGGCAACAGGCGGTATTTTAGGTGGAGGCATTACCACCAACTCATATGGCGAAGTCAAAGAAACCATCTTTAACCTGCCCGTTACCGCGCCCGCCAAAATGCTGGACTGGTTTCACCGCGATTTTATGGACAGCCGCGGTCATCCCATCTACCAGGCAGGCCTGACAGTAAATGCCCATTGGCAGCCGGTAAACGGGAATGCCCAACCGGTGTATGAGAATGTGTACGCGGTTGGCACGACACTTGCTCACTGCGAAGTGATTCGGGAACGTTCATTTGAAGGGGTCGCCCTGGCAACCGGCTTTGCGGCGGCGCATAAGGTGGCTTGAGCCGCGCAAAGCACGCGAATGGAAAGGATTTAGACCATGCAACAAGAAATGGAACAGTTACAATTTGTTCAGGCTATGCACGAAGATTGGCCTGTGGAACAGTCGCTTGATTTTTGTATTAAATGCAATATCTGTGTGACGGCGTGTCCGGTTACGGCCGTAACCGACCTGTTCCCCGGACCAAAATACGAAGCACCCCAGGCAGGCCGCTTTCGTCAACAGGCACAGCCTACCCCTGACTACTCGGTGGACTATTGCAGCGGCTGCCGGGTTTGCAATGAAGTTTGCCCAACCGGCGTGCGCATTGCCGAAATAAACGCCCGCGCCCGCGCCCAAATTGTCAAGGAAAAAGGCATCCCCTTACGCAACCGCCTGCTGGGACGAAATGAGCTGCTGGGCAAAATTGGCAGCTATGCCCCCAGACTGGCAAACTTTGGCCTGCACAATCCTCTTAGCCGGGTGCTGGCCGAAAAAGTGATGGGCATTGCCAAAGAAGCCCCCCTGCCTACCTGGAGTACAGAAGGCACTTTTGGGGATTGGGTACAGCGCACACGAGACAAGCGGCTTAAATCTGACAAGAAGGTTGTCTATTTTCATGGCTGTGCCACCATGTATTATGAGCCGTATGTAGGCAAAGCGGCCGTAGCCGTGCTGGAACACAACGGATACGAGGTCATCATTCCGCCACAAAACTGCTGTGGGCTTCCCATGCTTTCTAATGGCGAGTTTGATGCCGCGAGCAGCTACCACGACAACAATGTAAACAAGCTGCAATTGTACGCAGAAGCAGGACTGGACATTGTAGGCACGAGCACAAGCTGTACATTGACGCTGAAAGAAGAAGCCCCTGAACTGCTGCACCGGTTAGACGAAAAGTCGCGCCATTTGAGCCGGGCTACGTGGGATATTTTTGAGTGGCTGCTGGTGCGTTATGAACAAGGTGAACTAAAGACAGATTTCCAGCGATTAGACATGGTGCTGCCTTACCATGCCCCGTGCCAATACCGGGCGCATCGTGTGGGTAAACCGGCGCTGGATCTGCTGAGGCTTATTCCCGGCGTGGATGTACGAGAAAGCCATGCACGCTGCTGTGGCATTGCTGGCACTTACGGCTATAAGGCAGAAAAGTATCAAATTGCAATGGATGTTGGTGCAGAGTTGTTTGATTTTGTGAAGGCACAAGGGTCTGACGTGAAGATGACGGCGTGTGATTCAGAAACGTGTCGTTGGCAGATGGAGCATGGCACAGATTTGCCGTCACGCCATCCCATTGAATATCTGGCGGCGGCGTATGGCCTGTATGATTTGGAGAGCCGCACGTTAACGAACGAGTGATTGGAGATTGTATGGCAAAGAAACGGCCGAAACGGAAAAACAAACAACCCAAACAACAAAAATCCCAGGAAACACCAGAGCTAAAAATGGGTCAGCCCTGGATTAGCCGCCAATCCGGCTTGCAGGTGATGGGTTTTGTAAGCCTGGCATTGGCAGCCTTTATGGTGTGGCAGCTTTATCCCACAGAAGGCTGGATGTCCCTATTATGGGGACTGGGGTTTGGCCTGGCTATTTGGGGCGTGTTTGGCGTGAGCCTTATTTTCAACACCTGGATGCGTGGACGGCGTTTTTGAGTCTCACCAGATCCAAAAAAAGCAACCGCAGAGGCGCAAAGGACGCAAAGATTTAGAAGTTACCAGAGAAAAGACTCTGTGTTCTCTGTGTCTCTGCGGTGAAATCAATCTTTTTTCGGTGGACTCAATCTTTACTCATCAATCTTTCTTTCAAAGGGGTCTGGCGTGGTTGGTCTCGTCTTGGTTTCACATAGTCAAAAGTTAGCAGAGGGCGTGCTTGAACTTGCCAACCAAATGGTGCAGGGAAAGGTACCCATCGCTGCGGCTGGCGGCATTGACGACCCGGATAACCCAATTGGCACAGACCCCATGCGGGTGATGGCGGCGATTGAGTCTGTTTATTCTGATGATGGCGTGCTGGTGCTGATGGATTTGGGCAGTGCCTTGTTAAGCGCAGAAACGGCATTGGAATTTTTGCCGCCAGAGATGCGGTCTCGTGTGCTGTTGTGTGTGGCGCCACTGGTGGAGGGGGCTGTGGCGGCGGCTGTGCAGGCAATGGTGGGGGCGGCAGTGGAGGCTGTGGCGGCGGAGGCGGTTGGCGCGTTGGCAGCCAAGCAGGCTCAATTGGGGGAAGCGGTATTGCCAGACACTGAACGGCGAGAGGAAAAAACGGCCGTTTCCCCTTCCGCACAACAAATTACCCTGACAATCCACAATCCCAACGGCCTGCATGCCCGGCCTGCCGCCCGGTTTGTTGCCACGGCCAACCAGTTTGCTGCTGAGATAACGCTCGTCAAAGGTGAAAAGAAGGCCAATGCCAAAAGCCTGAATCAGGTGGCTGGTTTGGGTGTGCGGCAGGGCGATGAGGTGATTGTGCAGGCGGCGGGTGTGGATGCGGCGCAGGCGCTGGCGGCTGTTGAGGCGCTGGCGGCAGACCATTTTGGCGAGGAGGAGGAAGTGGATGCGTGGCCGCCGTCACCGGGAACGGCCGTACCCACTGCGGACGAAGGTCAAGTGATAGGTGTGCCTGCTTCGCCGGGGGTGGCTGTTGGGGCGGTGGCCCATTACCGCCCGGTTGTGCCAGAAATTGTGTCCCGGCAGGTGGAGGATGTGGAGAAGGAGTGGCGACGGCTGGAAACGGCCGTGCAGGCCGCGGCGGCGGAAATCCGGCAGCTTGTGGACAATACCCACCAGCAAATAGGGCAAAGCCAGGCGGCCATCTTTGAGGCGCATTTGCTCTTTTTGCAAGACCCCGATTTACTAGCCCGCACCAAAGCGATTATTGAACAACAAAAAGTGAACGCGGAAGTGGCCTGGCAGCAAGTTGTGACCGAAACGGTCGAAACGTTTCGCCAGATGGAAAGCACATACATGCAAGCACGCGCTGCTGATGTGGTCGATGTTGGCTTGCGGGTGCTTCGCCAATTGGCAGGTACTGTGCCTCCGCGATTGGTGTTTGATGAGCCGGTTGTGCTTTTTGCCCGCGACTTGTCGCCGTCGGATACAGCCCAATTGGAGCCGGAACAGGTTTTGGCGATTTGCACTGAGGTGGGCGGGGCGACGTCGCATAGTGCCATTTTGGCGCGGACGTTGGGTATTCCGGCCGTGGTGGGGGCTGGGGACCTGTTGGCGGCTGTGCCTGCGGGACAGGTGGTGGCGGTCAACGGCCGTACCGGGGAGATTTGGCTTCAGCCGAGTGCGGAGCAGGTGGCTGTTTTTACGCAGGAACGGGCGCAGTGGTTGGCTAATTTGGAAAAAGAGAAGGCGGCGGCACGGGAAACGGCCGTTACCAAAGACGGTAAAACCATCGAAATTGCGGCCAACATTGGCACACCCCAAGATGCGGCCAGAGCAGTAACTTTTGGCGCAGAAGGGGTTGGCCTCTTCCGGACAGAATTCCTCTTTTTAGACCGGCAGCAAGCCCCCAGCGAAGAAGAGCAGTATAACGCCTATGCCGCCGCCGCCCGGACAATGGCAGGCAAGCCCCTCATCATTCGCACGCTGGACGTTGGCGGCGACAAACCACTGCCTTATTTGTCATTAGGTGAGGAGGATAACCCATTTCTTGGCTGGCGCGGCATTCGCTTTTGTCTGGAAAAGCCAGAAATCTTTTTGCC
>CAZRIB010000054.1:0-14067 GCA_964600035.1 uncultured Ardenticatenaceae bacterium
CTACAAGCCATTGGAGGTAACATGTTCGAAGCACTAGGCGGATTAGGAGCAGCCTTTGGGTTGGCAGGCAGCGCCGGATTAAACGCCTACATCCCCTTGCTGCTGGTTGCACTGGCAGCACGATTCCCTCTTTCTAACCCTTTATTACAGTTAAATGAACCGTATAACCTCATCGGCAGTTGGTGGGCAATTGGCCTGTTGGTTGTGCTGTTGGGAATTGAAATGACAGTGGACAAAATTCCGGCCGTAGACTCCCTGAATGACACTATCCAGACATTTATACGTCCGGCTGCCGGTGCGCTTCTCTTTGCGGCCAATGCCAACATCATTACCGATATTCACCCCATTCTTGCCATTTTGGCGGGGCTTCTCATTGCTGGCACCGTGCATACAACCAAAGGTGTTGTCCGCCCTGTGGTAACAGCAACAACCGCAGGCACAGGAAACTGGTTTGTCAGTCTGGTTGAAGACATTATTTCCTTTGTGATTTCTTTGTTGGCGATTTTGATACCGTTATTTGCAGTTATCGTACTGCTCGTTCTGCTTTATTTTGGCATCAGGTGGTATCGCCGCCGTCGCCGTAAAAAGCAGGGGCTGGCTTATTAAAGGAGGTGAGGCTGGGGCAAACGTACCGAATTTCCAGGTAGAAAGTGCAACTTTTGTGCTGCACTGTTGTTTGTTAAGGTAACTTAGGATGTTCTTATAAAAATACACAGGAGGAAACCATGTTAGACAGAATTATTGGGGTCTTAAAGCTGGACGTTAACACCTATGAAGAGATTGAGGCAGATGAAAATGCCACAACAGAAGCCGCCATTGTTGTTAGCGTTGTAGCCATTGTTGGCGGTTTGATTGGGGGTGGCATCAGTGCTGCTTTGGGTGGCAGCTTTTTGGGCAGCTTTTTAACGACGTTGTTGAATGCCTATATTGGGTGGGTTGTCTGGGCGGCCGTTACCTATTTTGTAGGAACCAACTTCTTTGGTGGTCAGGCCACAATGGGCGAAATGCTGCGCGTGATTGGGTATGCGCAAGCACCGGGGATTTTGCGCATTATTCCTGTGTGCGGTTCGTTTGTCGGTTGGATTTGGTCGATCGCAACGGGGTTTGTGGCTGTACGGCAGGGTTTGGACCTGGATAATGGCAAGGCTATTTTGACCATTGTGATTGGTTGGGTAGCCGTATTTATTGTTAGTATGATTATCGGATTTGTTCTTGGGGCGTTAGGTTTGGCCGGTAGTGTAGGT
This sequence comes from uncultured Ardenticatenaceae bacterium, assembly GCA_964600035.1. Lineage (GTDB taxonomy): Bacteria > Chloroflexota > Anaerolineae > Promineifilales > Promineifilaceae > CAZRIB01. The sequence goes on from CAZRIB010000054.1 coordinate 1,245, forward strand.
ATGGACGCGCTCCAGGGCTTGGGCGGCTGATTGTTGCTTTGAGATTCAGTAGATACAGAGATACAGACTCTGCCGTGAATGACACAAATTTGACGAATTAAGAACATGTTTTTCGTGTCATTCGTGTCATTCGTGTCATTCGGGCCGAAAATTTGGATCTACTGAGATTGGAGATTGGAGACGAGTAAATCTCCAATCTCCAATTACCAATCTCTGGCTTTTAGTGAGGCAAACGGCCGTTTCTCGCCATTTCCTTCAACTCTGCCACAGCCTGCCAACATTGCCGCCGCTCATCTGCCGAGAGGGGGAGGGCGGCAAATTCCGGCTCATCCAGCAGGGTTACATGGCCGGTGGGGGACACCCACAAATCCAGTGCCAAATCTTCACAACGAACGGCCGTTTCTGTAATGACACTTGGGCGGCAAATGTTACAGTACCATCCCTTTAACATCTGGCTGTTTTGCTGGTAAATGGCAAAAATATTGTAGTAACGGTCTGTGTAAAAATATTCCACAAAGCGGTCGCCACGATGGAAGGTGACGTAACCCAGGTTCATGTCGTCGCGGTTAAAAAAGGCCTCTAGCTGAATGAAACGGCCGTGCCGCGCCACCACTTCTGCCGGATAACGCCACACCTCATTACCTGCTTCATCCAGCTTGTAAACCGTCACCATCATTCACCTGCTGCTGCCAAATCACGAACCGAAATTTTCCCGCATCTCCGTGCGCTTAAGCTGTGCTTGCAGTCCCAGTACATGGGCTTCCAGTTCCTCCAACTGTTCCCGCTGTCCGGCATACTTTTCATTTTGGGCACGCACAAAGCGAGAAAAAGGCGCAACCGTGTCCTCAATACGCTGGGCACTGCGCCGCATTTCACGATCAAACTGTTCTGTTAGTCCGCTGACCAACTTGTGGCGCAGCTCTGCCAGTTTTGTTTCCAGTTCCGCCTTGGCACTGCGACGGCGGGCAGGCAAGATGAGCGCGCCAATTGTGGCAAAGGCAATACCTGCCACAACGCCCGTCACATCCAAAAAGACGAGATGCAGCCCTCCGGCAATTGCCATACCCAAACCGGCCGCGCCAACCACACCGGCGATGCCTGTGCCAATAACAGCCGAACGGGCGGCTTCTGCCAGTTCCTGGGCTTCCTGGTCGCGGTCAAAGGTTTCAACGGCGCGGCGTGTAGCCGTGCCAATGGAGTCGATGAGCCGCTGCCGGTCATAGGCCAGTGTGCCTTCGCGCGGGCCGCTCTGGCCGACGATGCGGCTTTCTTGTTCCAGCTTGCGCTTGGCTAAATGGTCGGCAACGGCCGTCCACTGGCGCAAATCCTGCTCCACCATCCAGTCCACCAATTCACCAACAGCCCGTTCAATCTGTTCCGGCGTGTCACCAATGACCTTCTTTTCAAAGCTTTTTTCAAGCTGGCGCGTCCGCAGCAAATCGCTAATGCGGCTAAAGCGAATCATTTCATCAAAGAACTCATTGCCGCGTTTCTCCATTTCATAAAGCAGGTTGTCAATTTCGCTTAACCGTGCCTTGAAATTGCGCTGCATATCTTCGTTGTAGTAGGTCATCTGGCTTTCAATGTCATTGAGCAGTTTGGTGTCATCTGCCAGAGAGGCGAGATCGGCGTCTATGCTGACTAGCTGCTTTTTGATAAGTTTGAGGCCAACGCCCAGTGGGTTGAGCAGTTTTAAGCGGAAACGGCCGTCATCGTCCAAAATATCCTGAACATACTGCTCCAAAGGCTCAAACCCGCTTTGCGGCCAAAGTTGGGGCTGCCCGCTTTTGGCCTTTTGCGCCAGCTTTGCCGACACAGCAAAAACCGGCTGCGCTTCGCCAATCAGGTCATGGGCGGCATTACGCACAAAGCCAATCACCTTCTCGCGGGAAGCTTCATCGTCAATGATGTCAATCTTGTTGACAACCAGCACAATCTTTTTGCCCCAATCACGAATTTGCGACAAAAAGCCGCGTTCGCTTTCTGTAAACGGCCGATCCGCCGACGTAATGAACAGCACCAGGTCGCTGCGCGGGATAAATTCGGAGGTCAGTGCTTCATGCTCGCGGACAATGGCATTGGTTCCGGGCGTATCTACAATGGAAATTTTGCGCAAAATTTCAACGGGCGCAGTCTGCCGCCACACACCCTTTTCGATGGGCTTTTGCTCGGTTTTGTCGCCGTAGGTGAGCAGGTAAATCTGGCTGGTTGTGGGCGTTACGCCTTCTTCTAACAGTGGCTGACCAATCAGGGCGTTGATGAATGCCGATTTGCCAGCATTAAATTCACCAGCAATGACCAGTAGAAAAAGTTCATCCAATTGGCGGATGGAATCGGCCAGAGCGGCGCGATCTTCAGGGGTTGCGGCCGTATCGGCCAGCATATCCCGCAAATCCCCCAAAACATCGCGGGTTCGTTTTAGCAGTTCTTCCTGCTCGATATTCAAAATTGCTTCCATAATGAATCATTAACTCCTGTACATGATGCTCATTAGACACCACTTTTTACGAAAAGCCACAGGGGCTTTGCTGAAACAGAAGTATATCACGACTGGGTGTAACCAAAACGGCCGTTTCCCATCTGCACTACCAACATGAGAAACGGCCGATAAATACCAATCGTCGCCAATTGTTAATCGTTAATCGTCAACCCCCAGCCCTGCCTCATCCAAAAGTCGCTGCCGCTCCCACGCCGGTAAATCACTGTCCTTACCCGCTTCCTTTAGCACCATCAACTGCCGCAGCTCCATAATCTGGTCGCGCAGCATGGCCGCCTTTTCAAACTCAAGCTGCTGTGCGGCCTGCTTCATCTGCTTCTCCAGTTCAGAAATCATCTTGTTAAGTTCGGCTTTGGGCAAATCGGCCGTTGTCGCATAAACAGGCTTTTTCTCAGCCAATGCCAGCTCCTGTTCATGCTCCTCAACCAAATTATCTGTCAAATCCCGTATCGCCTTCATGATGCTGCGCGGCTCAATACCATGCGCCTCATTATACGCCTGCTGAATTTTGCGCCGCCGATTGGTCTCATCAATGGCCCGCCGCATCGAATTTGTTATCTTGTCGGCATACATAATCACCTTGCCGTCCACATGCCGCGCCGCCCGGCCAACTGTCTGCGTTAAAGACGTTTCAGACCGCAAAAAACCTTCCTTGTCAGCGTCCAAAATTGCCACCAGCGACACCTCCGGCAGGTCAAGCCCTTCACGCAGTAAATTAATACCCACTATTACGTCATAAACACCCATGCGCAAATCACGCAAAATCTCGGTGCGCTCAATCGTGTGAATTTCGGAATGCAAATAATGCACCTTGACACCCATTTCCAGCAGGTAGTCGCTCAAATCTTCGGCCATCCGCTTGGTCAAGGTTGTTACCAACACCCGCTCCCCGCGCCGTGTTCGTTGGTTAATTTCACCCAGCAAATCATCTACCTGCCCACGAACCGGGCGCACCTCAATTTCAGGGTCCAAAATGCCGGTTGGCCGAATCACCTGGTCTACCACCTGGGTGGAATGTTCCAGTTCATAAGGCCCTGGCGTGGCGCTGGTAAAAATGACCTGGTTAATTCTTTGTTCAAATTCCTCAAAATTTAACGGCCGATTATCCAATGCACTTGGCAGCCGGAAACCATAATCAACCAGCGTCTGCTTGCGGCTGCGGTCGCCTGCATACATGCCCCGAATCTGAGGAACAGTCATATGACTTTCATCCAGCACCAGCAAATAATCCGCCGGAAAATAGTCCAGCAGTGTCCAGGGGGGTTCTCCTTCCTGTCGTTGGTCTAAATGGCGGCTGTAATTTTCAATACCAGAGGTAACCCCAACCTCCCGAAGCATCTCCAGGTCATACATGGTGCGCTGCTCAATTCGCTGCGCCTCCAAAATCATATTGCGCTCTTTGAAATAGGTGATGCGTTCTTGAAGCTCCTGTTCAATATCATGGATAGCCTGTTCCAGCTTGTCCTCATCGGTAATAAACTGCCGTGCCGGGAAAATTTCCACACTGCTCATTTCTAGCAAAACTTCCCCGGTTAAAGGCTCAAACTCTGTGATACGTTCTATCTCATCGCCCCAAAATTCAATGGAATAGGCTGTTTCGGCATAGGCTGGGAAAATTTGCAATGTATCTCCACGCACGCGGAATGTGCCACGGCGCAGGTCTAAATCATTCCGGTCGTATTGAATATCCACCAGATGACGCAGAACGGTATCTCGCCGGTATGTTTTGCCCCGTTCCAGCTTAATGGTGACTTTGCCCCATGCTTCCGGGTTGCCAATGCCATAAATACAGGAAACCGAAGCCACAATGATGACGTCGCGGCGGCTCATTAAATTGGCCGTCGCTTGCAGCCGCAGCCTGTCTATTTCATCGTTTATTTGTGTTTCTTTTTCTATGAAAAGGTCGTGGCGGGGTACGTATGCTTCTGGCTGGTAATAGTCGTAATAGCTGACAAAGTAGCTGACGGCGTTGTTGGGGAAAAATTCCCGAAATTCACTGTATAGCTGTGCGGCTAATGTTTTGTTGTGGGCAATGACGAGGGTGGGCTTTTGTGTTTCCTGAATGACGTTGGCAATGGTGTAGGTTTTGCCTGTGCCTGTTGCGCCCAGCAGGGTTTGAAAGCGGTCGCCATGTTGTAAACCGTTTACCAGTTTTTCAATGGCCTGGGGTTGGTCGCCCATTGGCTGGAAATCTGAAACAAGCTCGAATTTTCGCATGGGGTTTCCTTTGGAAAGAGAGATTGGTGATTGAAGCTGCGTAACTGTATTGGCCTTTCCGGTTATATTGGAGATTGGTCACTTTTTCTCTACAGCTCTTTTGTTGATTTTATAGAACGCCAGTTCGCTATTTTACCATAAAACGGCCGTTTCTGCGGGTACTTTTAACTTTACCGAAAAAGCAACCGCAAGGCGCAAAGGGCGCAAAAATTTAGAAGTCACCAGAGAAAAGACTCTGTGTTCTCTGCGTCTCTGCGGTGAAATTAACCTTTTTTCGGTGGACTCAATTATTATCTTTCACAAACAAAAAAATCCGCCCTGCGGGAGAGCGGATTACTTAGTGGAGATGGCGGGAATCGAACCCGCGTCCGAAAAATTCGGCCTCTAGACGTCTACAAGTTTAGTCAGTCTATTTGTGTTCACTGCCGGACGCCCCGACTGACTGGGTCAACCGACAGCTAGCCAATTACCCCCGAAAGGGCATCTTTGTGACTTCTATTGGCGTCGAAGCCACGCACGTTGACGTTCGTGTCGCCTGTATCCGTTCGGTCAACGAACGAACTGGATAAGACGGGGTTCTGTCTTTAGAACCATCTACGCTCTTAGGCTGAGATTAGGCAGCCATTGGGAGCGCGTTGTAGGAAGTGCGTGTGTTGGCACTTATCTGTTTGCTTCCAGTTTTACGAGATGTAAAGCGTGCTCGACTTGCAGTCTAGGACCAGCCTTCCCCGTCGAAACCTGTCATCCCCAGACGATTGAATTATAACGGGAATGGATACGGCCGTCTATTAACATTGTGTTGGTAACGGCCGTTACTGTTTCTGTGCAGGCATGACATCAACAACGTACTGGTCAAAATCCAGCTCGCCCGGGGAACGGCCGTATCCCGTTAAAATGGCGGCTGCTTCACTCCGGTGATGCGTCAAATCATTAACCACATGCAGAATCGTTTGCCAGCGCGTTCTTTTGCTGTTTTCATGTGACCACCAGACCTCATTCAGCGCGGTATCCGTCAACTGAGACACATAAGCCAGCCACGCCTCCCACTCTGCTTCCCACCGTTTTTTCAGGGTTGCCACATCTGCAAATTGACTTTCATCGATAACACCGGCATCTTCTACGCCTTGCATCGCCACCCGCCAGCCATAGGCCGTGTCTAAAGCATGCACCAATGTGCCGCGTAAAGTGTGCCAACCCGGGTCTGGTGAAACGGGCTGGGTAAACAACTCCGGCGGCACATCGGCGCACGCTTCCAGGACGCGCATATCTGCCCAGAATGTGTATGAAATGAGTGTCACAACATCTGATTGGTGCATTATTTGGGCCTTTATCGAATAGTGTGCTGACTACCGTAACTTGTGGCAAGTGGCAGGCTGCATGTGGCAAGTTACCTCAAAAAACGACGACTTGCTGCTTGCAACTTGCGACCTGCCACCATCTGTCAAGCGCACTATTTAGTGATGATCACATTATTTTAGTGCAGCGAAGGCTTTGGTTACGGCCGTTACCGTTGCCTCAATCTCCGCCTCACCATGCGCTGTGGAAAGGAAACCCGCTTCAAATTGAGACGGCGCAACATACACACCCTGCGCCAACATTGCCTGGAAATAAGCGGCAAAGCGAGCCGTATCCGCCTTGCTGGCCGTTTCCCAATTGGTAACCGGCGCATCAGCAAAGAAGAAGCCAAACATTGTCCCAACCCGATTGGCCTGGATGGGAATGTTCGCCTGAGCGGCGGCCTTTGTAATGCCATCCATTAGCTGCTGCCCGCGCGCTTCCAACTGCTCCCACACACCGGGCTGCTGAATGCCGCGCAATGTTTCAATGCCGGCCGTCATAGCCAGCGGGTTACCGGACAGTGTGCCTGCCTGGTACATGGGACCAACCGGCGCCACCATTTCCATGATGTCGCGGCGGCCGCCATAAGCCCCAACCGGCAGCCCCCCGCCAATGACTTTGCCCAGTGCTGTAATGTCGGGTTTGATGTTGAAACGGGTTTGCGCGCCGCCAGGGTGAACCCGGAAACCGGTCATCACTTCATCAAAAATGAGCAGTGCGCCGTGTGCAGTGGTAATTTCTCGCAGCCCTTGTAAAAAGCCTTCTACCGGCGGCACAAGTCCCATATTGCCGCTGACTGGTTCTACAATGACGGCCGCAATTTCATTGGGGAACTGGTCAAACAGTTGGGCAACTGCATCTGCGTCGTTGTATGGTGCAACCAGCGTGTCGGCCGTGGTGGCTTTGGGCACACCAGGGGAATCTGGCAGGCCTAGTGTGGCAACACCGGAACCAGCCTGAACCAGCAGCATGTCGGCATGGCCGTGGTAGTTGCCCCGGAATTTGATGATTTTGCTGCGTCCGGTGTAGGCGCGTGCCAAACGCAGGGCGCTCATGGTGGCTTCTGTGCCGGAGTTGACGAAGCGAATCATTTCGATGTTGGGCATGAGGGTCATCACTTCTTTGGCCAGCTGGTTTTCCAGTGGGCTGGGTGCGCCGTAGCTTGTGCCGCGAGAAACGGCCGTTTGCAGTGCCGCCACTACCTTGGGATGAGCATGCCCCAAAATCAACGGCCCCCACGACAACACATAATCAATGTAACGGTTGCCATCTACATCAAACAAATACGCACCCTCGCCGCGATCAATAAACAATGGCTGACCGCCAACCGCGCGAAAAGCACGGACGGGCGAATCGACGCCACCGGGCAGTAACTTTTTGGCTTCAGCAAATAACGCAACAGATTTTTGAATGTTCATTTACTTACTCCTGTTTGGCTGCTGTTGTTTGCTGGACGTATTCTACAAGGCGTTTCACGTTGTCTGTGGGGACGTTGGGGAAGATGCCGTGCCCCAGGTTGAAGATGTGGCCTAAACGGCCGTTTGCCCGCACAAGCACATCATCAATCTTTTCCTTTAGCACCGGCCAATCCGTCAACAATGCCACCGGGTCCAGATTCCCTTGAATTGCCTTATCATGTCCAATGATGTCCCAGGCCATATCCAGAGGCAGCCGCCAATCCACACCAATGACAGAACCACCACAAGCTGCAACCTCATTCAAGTAAGCGGCCGTACCTGTGCTAAAGTTAATCACCGGCACACCTGTTTCTGCCAATGCCTGATACAAGCGCGTATTATGCGGCTGGACAAACGTCTTGTAATCTTGCAGCCCCAACGCCTGCCCTGCCCACGAATCAAACACCTGTAAAGCAGATGCCCCAGCTTTGACCTGCTTAATCAAATAATCAGCCTGCACAGTGACCAATTTATCCATAAGCTGGTGCCATGCCTGCGGATGGGTATACATCAACGCTTTTGTCTTTTCGTAATTTTTGCTGCCGCCTCCTTCAATGGCATAGCTGGCCAGCGTAAAAGGCGCACCAGAAAAACCAATCAAAGGCACACCGCGCGGCGTCAATTCAGCCACAACCAGTTTGATGGCATCCAGCGTGGGCTGCATGTTTTCTTCTGCCGTGGGGGTGCGCAGCCGCTCAATATCGGCCGTACTGGAAATGGGGTTGTGGATGACTGGCCCTTCCCCCTTCACAAATTCCAGGTTTAGCCCCATGCCAATCAGCGGCGGCAAAATGTCAGAAAAAATGATGGCGGCATCCATGCCAAAGGCGTTAATCGGCTGGAGTGTAACTTCTGCGGCCAGCTCTGGCGTTTGCATTACCTCCAACATGGAATGTTTGGCACGGACGGCACGATATTCTGGCATGTAACGGCCGGCCTGCCGCATGAGCCATACAGGCGTGTGGGAGACAGGTTCCCGGCGGCAGGCACGGAGGAAAGCACTGTTTTTAAGCATCTCTGTCATTTATCAATCCTTGTAAGTTGGTCAATCACCAATTGTTAATCGTTAGTCGTTAATCGTTATTTGTTAATTGTTATTTGTTCTCAAGCCACCGGGCAGCATCGAGCGCGTGGTAGGTAATGATGAGGTCGGCGCCTGCACGTTTGAAGCTGGTGAGTGCTTCCAGCACAGTGCGTTCTTCATCCAGCCAGCCATTGGCGGCGGCGGCTTTGATCATGGCGTATTCACCGCTGACGTTGTAGGCGGCCAGGGGCATTTCCGGGAAGTTGTCGCGCAGGGTGCGGATGATGTCCAGGTAGGGCAGCCCCGGCTTAACCATGAGGAAGTCTGCGCCTTCTTCAATGTCCAGAGCGGCTTCACGCAGGGCTTCACGGCCGTTTCCGGGATCCATCTGGTGGGTTTTGCGGTCTCCAAATTTGGGTGCGCCATCCGCCGCATCGCGGAAAGGGCCATAAAATGAGGAGGCATACTTAACCGCATAGGACATGATAGGCATGTGGCTGTAGCCTGCATCATCCAGTCCGGCACGAATGGCGGCCACCATGCCATCCATCATACCGCTGGGGGCAACAATATCTGCGCCGGCTTCTGCATGAGAAACGGCCACCTGCGCCAGAATGTCCAGCGTGGGGTCGTTCAGCACAAACCCTTCGGGCAGCTTGCCATTGCCATGATGCAGCACACCGCAGTGACCATGATCTGTGTATTCGCACAGGCACACGTCTGTTATCACCACCAGGTCGGGCACGGCATTTTTAATGGCGCGGATGGCTTGCTGCACAATGCCGTCTTCCGCAAAATTTTCTTCCCCGATGGGGTCTTTTTGGGCAGGAATACCAAATAATATCACCGCAGGAACGCCTAATTCGGCCGTTTTGCGGGCTTCTTTGACGGCTTCATCGACGGAAAGCTGGGCAATGCCGGGCATGGAGGCAATGGGATTGCGCACGCCTTTGCCATGTGTCACAAACAGGGGGTAGATGAAGTCGTCGGGGGTGATGTGGGTTTCGCGTACCATGCGGCGAATGCCGGGAGAGTGGCGCAGTCGCCTGGGACGATGGGTCAGGTAGAGTTGGTTGGTTGTTGTCATGGCTCTTTAATAATTAATAATTAATGGATTAATTATTAATTCGTTTCCTCCTTAACTTTGAAATATCTGGTTAGTTCTGTCACCATGCCGTTTGTGGTGTATTCGTCGGGCACGCGGATGGCGGTCAGGCCATTGGTAACGGCCGTTTCTGCGGTAATGGGGCCAATGCAGACAATAACGGCCGTTTCCAGCCACTGCTGCACGTCTGAACGGCTGGCGACGAGTTTTAGAAAGTTGCGCACACTGGATGGGCTGGTAAAGGTAACGGCTTCAAAGCCGTGTGCAATGGTTTGCCATTGGGCGGGAGTGGGTACGGCCGTTACCGTGTCATACAGCGGCACTTCCACCACATCTGCGCCTTGCTGCGCCAACAGCCGTACAATTTCCGGGCGGCCTTTTTTGGCGCGGGGCAGCAGCACCCGTTTGCCCGCCAACTTTCCCAGTCCGGTGACCAGCTTCTCGCCTACAAACTCCTCTGGCACAAAGGTGACGGTTATGCCGCGGGCTGCCAATTTTTCGGCCGTTGCCGAACCGGAAGCGGCCACGTTGGGCAGTTGGCTGGGGGGGATGTGACGGCCGTTAAAAAAGAATTCAACAGCATTGCCACTGGTAAAAATGAGCCAGTCAAATGCGGCCAGTTCTGCCAAAGCGGCATCTAGCGGTTCTGGTGGCAGGGGTTGGAGCATAATGGCCGGGAATTCCACTGGCACAAATCCGGCCTGCCGCAGCTTTTGGCTAAATGCACTGGCCTGATCTGGTGTGCGGGTTACAACAACACGAATGGGGTCAGGCATGTTGCAGCAGCGCCTCCGCGCCATCGGCGATGGCTTTTTGAGCCAGTGCTTGTCCCAATTCAAAGGGGTCTGTACCTGTGCCGCTTGTTTGGATAACGGCCGTTCCGTCTACAGCACCAACCAGCCCGGAGAGATGAATGGTGTCGTGGTTGACGGTGGCATAGGCGGCCACGGGGGTGGCACAGCCGCCGCCAAGCGCGTTGAGAAAAGTACGTTCGGCGGTAACAGCCCGGTAAACGGCCGTGTTGTGGATGGCGGCCAGCAGCTTGCGGGTATGGTCATCGTCGCGGCGGCATTGTATGCCCAATGCGCCTTGTCCGGGCGCGGGCAGCATCACATTTAGCGGCAGCCATTCACTGACATGGGCTGTCAACCCCAGCCGGGTGATCCCTGCGGCGGCCAAAATTGTGGCGTCGTATTGGCCTTCCATCACTTTGCGGATGCGGGTTTCTACATTGCCGCGAATGGATTGGGTGATGATGTGGGGATAGCGATGTTGCAGTTGGGCCTGACGGCGCAAGCTGCTTGTGCCAATAATCGCGCCTTCTGGCAGGTCGGTCAGTTGACGGCCGTCTGCGGTAATGACCACGTCGCGCACATCGGCACGGCCTACAATTGCGCCCAAAGTGAGGCCGGGGGCATCTTCTACAGGCAGGTCTTTGAGCGAATGAACGGCGATGTCGATACGGCCGTTGCGCAGCGCCTCTTCCAATTCCCATGTAAAAAGCCCTTTGCCGCCAATTTGGGGCAGCGGCTTGTCCAACGTTTTATCGCCTTGCGTTTCAAAATCATAAATGCGGCAGTCAACGTCCGGCCAGGCTTGCCTAATCAACTCAATTATGTGGTTTGTCTGCCACCTGGCTAACTGCGATTTGCGTGTTCCAATGGTTAATGTTGTCATTGTTTTTACCTGGCTAACAATCTCCAATCTCTAATCTCCAATCTCTAGTTCATCCCCCGGATACTGCGCGGCACTTGTTGTTAATTTTGTTTTATCGTTTCCAGGCCAAACAAATCCCGCAAAGTTTCAGCGTAGATCATGGCTTCTTCTTCACCGGCGCTTTGTTTCAGGCGCAGGGTGGGTTCGTGCAGCAGTTTGTTAATGAGGGAGCGGGTGAGATGGTCTAAATGGGTGCGGGTTTCCGGGTCTACATGCCCTAAATGTTTGAGTGTTCTTTCCATTTCTTGCTGACGGATGGCCTCTGCCTTGTGCCGTAAATTGACTATCACCGGTTTGATGGTGAGCTGGCGAAGCTGTTCGTTGAACACCTCTATTTCTTCTGCAATGATGGCTTCTACCAGGGGGACTTGCTTCTGCCGGGCAGCCAGTGCTTCATCCAGGTGGCTTTTGATGTCGTCGGCATCAAAAAGGTGGACGTGGGGGATTTCGGCTGCGCGTGGGTCGATGTTTCTGGGGACGGCGATGTCGATGAGGATAAACGGCCGTTCCCCACGTTGTGCCATTGCCTGCGCCACCATTTCTTGTGTGATGATGGGGGTTTGCGAAGAAGCGGCACTGATAACCACATCATTTTGAGCAAGCGCCTCACCCAATTCTGGCAAACCAAACGCCTGCCAGCCATTGGCTTGCGCGGCTTTTTCTGCGCGTGACCGGGTGCGGTTGGCTACCGAAATTTTGGTAACACCGCGTGCCTTGAGAGCCTTCAGCGCCAGATTGCCCATTTCGCCCAGGCCAATAACCAGGTGCGGGTGCTGGGTGATGTCTCCAAGAACAGCCTGCGCTTGAGCGACAGCCAGTGCGCTGGTGGAGACATGGTTGGCGCTGATTTCGGTTTCTGTGCGGGCGCGTTTGCCTGCCCGAATGGCCGTTCTGAACAGGGCCGTTAATGCCGGGCCAATGGTTTTGGCTTCGGTGGCGGCCATGAAAGCGTCGGTTACTTGCCCCAAAATTTGGGGTTCGCCCAGTACGAGGGAATCGAGTCCAGAGGCGACACGACAGAGATGATCGACGGCTTGCTGGCCGGTGTAGTGGGTGCTGGATGGGGCAAAAACGGCCGTATCCACCCCTGTAATGACAGAAAGCAGTTTTTCCATCAATGCTTTGGCGTTCATGCCTGGGCAGTTGAACGCGGCGTACAGTTCTGTGCGGTTACAGGTGGACAGGATGACGATTTCATGAATGGCAGAGAAACGGCCGTCTTGCTCCTGCCAGTTTGTTGGCAAATCAGCAATGGTACAGGCAAGCTGTTCTCGAATGGCAATTGGTGCAGTATGGTAACTTAGGCCAAGCGCTGCAATTCGTGTGGAGTGCATGAGTGATTTCCCTCAAAGTGATTTTGTGTGGATAGAACCCAGTCATATGTGAAATGAGGGATTAGATTGGTTCAATCTCCGAGATTGAACCAATCTTTGTATCCATCAAAGAACACTTGACTGAGTAATAGAACA
>CAZRIB010000055.1:0-14045 GCA_964600035.1 uncultured Ardenticatenaceae bacterium
GCAGAGGCGCAGAGAACACAAAGATTTTTTCTCTGGCAGCTTCAAATTCTCTGCGCCGTAAGACCCACCACAAAACAAAAAAAGGATTAGCGCCTGCCAGATACAATACCGCAGACACCAATCCTTTCCCAATCACACTAAACGTCAATTAATGATTATTGTCTTGCATGGCCTTCACATACATATTGGTGGTGTACTCTTTCACCATGCGCCGAGTCGAGAAAAGTGGCACACAAGACCGAATCGCCTCACGCATCACTTCCACCCAGCCACGCGGTACACCATCCCGGTCGCGTTTGTAGTACAACGGAATAATCTCTTGCTCAAGCTGTTCATACAGCGAATTGGCATCATGATAATCTTGTTCGTCATGATTATCATACTCTTTGCCATCACCAATTGCCCAGCCATTGGCGCCGTTATACCCTTCAACCCACCAGCCGTCTAAAACACTTAAATTGGGAACACCATTTAGCACTGTTTTCATGCCACTGGTACCGCTGGCTTCCCGAGGACGGCGTGGATTATTGAGCCAAACATCTACGCCCTGGTTCAAATATCGGGCTACGTGCATGTCGTAATCTTCAACAAAAGCCACACGCCCGCCTAGCTGGTTATGCTTGGCCAGGTTGTATATTTGTTGGATAAGCTGCTTGCCCGGATCATCAGCCGGATGTGCTTTGCCTGCAAAAATAATTTGCACCGGACGATGAATGTCAAGCAGCATAGCCCGCAGACGTTCCAGGTCACGGAAAATGAGTGTGGAGCGCTTGTATGTGGCAAATCGGCGAGCAAAACCAATGGTCAATGCTTCCGGGTCTAACAATGTGCCGCCGGTAAGTACCTGGGTTGGGTCGTGACGGCCGTCTACCCACTGCCGCCGCACCTTCTCACGCAAAAAGCCAACCAGCTTCCGTTTCAAATCCAGGTGCGTTTCCCACAGCACCTCATCCGGAATTTCAGCCACACGTTCCCAAATACCCGGATCATCATGACGTTCTACCCAATCAGGGCCAATGTACTTTTTGAAAAGCTCATTGACTTCACCAGCCACCCACGTTGGCACATGAATCCCATTTGTAATCGCGCCAATCGGCACATCATCTTCAGCCTTATCCGGCCAAACAGATTGCCACATCCTGCGCGACACCTTGCCGTGAAGCTGGCTCACCCCGTTGCATTGTCCCGACATCCGCAGCGCAAGAACGGTCATATTAAATGCCGTCCCCCACTCTTCCTCATGATGACCTAACCCCAGGAAAGCTTCCCGGCTAATACCCATCTCATCCCAAAAACCACCAAAATATTGATCAACAAGATGAAACGGAAACGCATCGTGACCAGCCGGGACAGGTGTATGGGTTGTAAAAATCGTTTGCTTTTGCACCTGACGCTTCGCTTCTTCAAAGGGAATGCCCTGCGCCACTTTTTCACGGACACATTCCAGCACCAAAAAGGCAGAATGCCCTTCATTCATATGAAACACGTCTGGCGAAATGCCCAACTTGCGCAGTGCCCGTACACCACCCAACCCAAGCATCATTTCCTGACGAATACGGGTCTCACTGTCGCCAGCATACAGGCGGGCAGACAATTCCCGATCCCAGGGGTCATTCTCATCGACATCAGTGTCCAGCAAATAGAGCGGCACGCGGCCAACTTGTACGTGCCAGACCCGCGCATGCACATTACGCTCACCCAAACGGACAGAAATCCGCACCTCATTGCCATCTTTGTCAAAAGCAGGGCGAATGGGGGCTTGGTTAATATCCAATTGGCGGTAAATGGCTTCCTGCCAGCCGTGAGATGGCAAGCGCTGCCGGAAGTAGCCTTGCGGATACATAAACCCAACACCCACAAAAGGCAGTCCTAAATCACTGGCTTCTTTGGAATGATCACCGGAAAGGATGCCTAACCCGCCGGAGTAAATGGGGAGTGAGTTGTGGAGACCGAATTCAAATGAAAAGTAGGCAATGGTTTTTCCGGTAAATTGAGGATAAGTCTCCTTGAACCAAGTATTGCCATTGGTCATCATGGCATCATAGGCCATCACAACTTTGTTGTAATGCCGCCGGAAAGTGGCGTCATTGGCCATTTCTTGCAGCTTTTCTTCTGAAATTTCTCGCAGCATTTCAACCGGGTTGTGCTGGGTTTTTCGCCAGAGCGGGTAGTCCAGTTCTCTGAACAGGCCGCGTGCTTCTGGCGTCCAACTCCATACCAGGTTGTAGGCCAATTCGCCCAGGCGGTTCAATTGTTCGGGTAATTTGTTATCAATTGGGGTTGTCATTTAGCTCTTCCTTGTGGTTTGCAATTAAGAGATTTCCTCGTTTTTGCTTTTTTGCCAGCACCCGGCGTTAAGCTGAGCTGGCTTAAAGATTATGCGTATATAGTTGATGTATCAACCATATTGTTGAAAGCATTATACCATGAGTTAAAAAGTAAGGGAATTGTCAGCTGTGGATGTATTTGTGGTGAATGGTTGGTTATGTTGGTCATTCTGCCAGTTTAGATCGGGTTAGTCGATGAGGGTGACGGTTTCGTTGAATCCGATGATGGCTCGCTGTTGGCGTGGATGCTGAATGCGATCGATGACGGTTTTGGTGATGGCCTGGATGAGCCAGTTGAATTGTTCCTGGTTCATGAGTGTTTTGTCGATGACGGGGACCGGGTTGGTGCTGTTGATGACGTAGGGGATGTTGTCTTTTATGACGAATTCGACCATGTTGATGTTGTAGCGGTATTGGGTGGTGAGGGCGATGCTGGCTTTGGTGAGTTGTTGGTAGAGTGGGTGTTTGTCGGTGATGGTGGTGGGGAGGTAACGGCCGTTTACCGGGTCATATTGCAGCAGCATCACATCTTCTTGCCCAATGACAAACCCGTGAATATGGGTATCACTTTCAATAAGTTCCTGCAAAATCATGGTACGTGTACCGCTTTCATCATAGCGTTCCATCAATTCATCTTCATTATGCACACGAAAAACGGCAGGCCGTCCGCCGGAGATGATGTCTTTGAGAATGGCGGGCATGCCGACGTAATCGATGATACTTTTCCAGTTAAGGGGGTAGGCCAGATTACGGAAGGTGTCTACGGTGACATCCTTGCTGATGTATTTATTTGGCAAAATGACTGTTTTGGGGCTGTGCATGCCCAGTTTACGTGTGATGGCAGCCCCAAAAAATTTGTTGTCGGCTGACCATGTAAATGGGTTGTTGATGATGAATGTGCCTTGGGCGGCTGCAAATTTGACGTAGGCGCGGTAATAAGGGATGTCGTGGGAGATACGGTCAATGATCAGGTGATAGGGGCAGGTATCTTCTACTTTCGTGCCGCCAATTTTTACCAGCTCTGCGGAAATGTCCGGCGACTGGTTTAGTGTGTTTATCAGGGCTTCTGGTAAATCTTTTTCACTGCCAATGAGCAGGCCAATTTTTTTGGTTTGTTGCTGGCTCATATGGTTTGTTTCTCCCTTTGGTTATTGCGTAAGCGTTCAGCTATTACTATTTCAGCTTATCAGCCTTTTCCAGAGCAAGGAACGATTGATAGGTTAGTCAAACATACCGCATTTTTATCTGAATCTTGCCCTGGTTAACAACTTTTTAGCCAAATGCCATGAAGCTGATTAGCTGACCAACTGAACGCTTACATTTTATGCGGATTCTGGAAAAACTATACCTTATTTTCCAGGGGATGCCGAGATGGTTTTTTGTTTTGATTGGATGACGGCCGTCATGGCTTCGTCGTACTGCGGTGCTGTTTGTGACCAGTCATATTTTTTTAGGGCAGCAGAAAGTTTTTGGGCGGTAACGGCCGTTTCCTGGGCATGGGTGAGGGCATAGGCTAATTTGTTTACCAATTCCTCTTCATGTTGGTAAAGGCAGTGTGGGTGGAAAGCCTGCGGAATAATTTCCGGATAGCTGAGGCGGTTGGGTAGGAGTGGGAAGGTTTGGCAGTAAGCGGCTTCTATAATGCTAATGCCAAAAAATTCGTGGTGGGCTGTGGAGAGGGTGATGTCTGCTTGCCAAAGAAGCTGGCGGTAACGGCCGTCATCGGCAAAACCGACATGCACCAATTCATTGGCAAAGTGCCCCTCCGCCCTGGCAAAAACATCAGGCTGCTTGCCATACCGTTGGCCGCACAACGCCAGTTGAAAAGGAATGCCCATTTTTTGTATTCGCCGCAGCACCCTGAAAAATGCTTCTGGATTTTTGTCATATTCCCAACGCTGATTCCATAAAATGAGCGGCGGGTGGTTCACTGGGGTGGGTTCGGCACTGTCCAGCCGGGAGAGGTTCACGCCAACAGGTAAAACCCGGCTCTTTTGTTCAATCACTTTAATGCTGTTGAGTTCATTGTATTCTGGAAAATGTTTCAAAAACCGGGGCAATGCTTCAAGGAAAGCTGTGCGGTGGTAGCTTGAATTAAAAAAGAGCGTGTCTGCGGCCAGCGCAGAAGCGTAGTTGATAAATACGTAATGATAATCGCGTTCGCCGTGTTGGCGGCGCATGGGGCCATCTTTTTTGCTGCCGGGCAGGGGGTAGGTCAGCTGGTTTTCGTGCATGTAGAGGGCAGTGGGGATGTGGTGGGTTAACGGCCGTGTCAGGGCTAAAAATGTCGTCAAATCCAGCATGTCTGTCGCCAAAATTAAGTCTGGCTGCCAGGGTTGGGCTAAATAGCGGCGGGCAAGGGTGACAGCCCCACCGTGCATGCGCCATTTCCAAAAACGGGCAGGCAGTGACAAGATGTCTATTTCGTGGCGGCTGGTCTGCTGCCATCCTTCAGCCCAGGCCTGATGACTGCCGCCATGATATGGGGAAATGAGTAAAATTTTCATGGTTGGTAGTAGATGCTTTGGGGTGGAAACGGCCGTTGCCTCTTTTTGACAATCACCTACCCTAAAGATACACTAATTGTGAAAATTGTCATAAATAATTCGACCTGAATTAGACAATGTAATATACTTCTCTACGCAAAATCCAAAGAAAGAGTAAACCTGTTGACAAACCAACACATCGATGAAAATCCTGCATTGTTTTGGGATGCAACATATGCTATTGCCATGAAGCTGATGGAAGTTCATCCAGCCCTTTCTCCTGAAGATGTGGGCTTAAATGAACTGAAAGAACTTGTGGTAAATCTTCCTGGATTTTGTGACGACCCCGTGCTCGCAAATGAGCAAATTTTACTTGATATACAAACTGTTTGGTATGAGGAGGCAACAGCTCTATGACCTCAGCGAGTGATGCCGGTGCATTGCAATCCGATGTTCCCGTTCCAGAAGAGGTTGCCAACAACGTCATCATAACCAGCCTGGACAAAGTTTATAACTGGGCGCGCCGCAACTCTGTTTGGCCGATGGTTTTTGGTTTGGCTTGTTGTGCAATTGAAATGATTTGTACCGCAGGCAGCCGCTATGACCTGGCCCGTTTTGGTATGGAAGTTTTTCGGGCAACCCCCCGGCAGTCAGACCTGATGATCGTCTCTGGTACTGTCACCAAGAAGATGATTCCCACTATCGTACGTTTGTACAACCAAATGCCTGAACCCCGCTATGTTTTAAGCATGGGTGCCTGCGCATCTGGTGGTGGCCCTTTTAAGGAAGGGTATAACGTGGTTGATGGTATCGATAAGTTTTTGCCGGTTGATGTTTATGTGCCCGGCTGTCCACCAACCCCGCAGGCGTTGATCAATGGCTTGATTGCATTGCAAGAGAAAATTGATCAGCAGTCGTTGTCCACAGTGCCCTGGTATCGCAAGGGCGACCCAACCGCAGAAATGGTTCCCATTCCGGTATTAGGGCCAGATTTGGTAGATGTCCGGCAGTTGGATTTGATTAAAGCTGAAGCGGCAAAAGCAAAGGCTGCACAAGAAGCAGTGGCCGCTGATGGGGAAACGGCCGTAGCCTAACCCATCAAACAGTTCTATCAACCAGCCAATCTGAGAATACATATTACACGTAAAGCGAAGGAAGACTGATGAGCGATACAATCTTAACATCACCAGAAGGTGATCAAGCCCCAGTCGAAACAATGGACCCGGTTGCTGCCGCACTGGGCGCACTCAAAGAAAAATTCCCCGAAGGGGTCGTGGATGACACCCGCGATGGATTTGAAGGGTTAATTGTAGAACCAGACAAACTCATCGATGTAGCCACTACATTACGCGATGAATTAGGGTTCAACTACCTGTCATCGGTTACCGGCGTCGATCTCATTGAAGAAGGTAAACTGGAAACCGTTTACCATTTCTACAGCATTGAAAAAGGCGGCGGGG
This sequence comes from uncultured Ardenticatenaceae bacterium, assembly GCA_964600035.1. Classification (GTDB taxonomy): domain Bacteria; phylum Chloroflexota; class Anaerolineae; order Promineifilales; family Promineifilaceae; genus CAZRIB01. The sequence goes on from CAZRIB010000055.1 coordinate 6,274, forward strand.
CAGTTGTCCTTAAAGCTCAAACCGACCGGGAAGACCCCAAACTCCCGTCTCTTACACCGATTTGGCCCGGCGCAGATTTTCAGGAAAGGGAAGCCTACGATATGTACGGCATTCGGTACGAAGGCCACCCAGACCTGCGCCGTATTTTGACCTGGGACGGTTTTAACGGTTACCCGCTGCGCAAAGATTGGAAAGAACCATTCTTTGAAGAAGAGCACAAGCCATTTGGCAGCCGCTGGCCGGGCGGTGAAGTATTCCGCGCAGAAGAACGCAACCCATTTGGCAAGAATGTACAATATCCGGCTGGATGGGTGCCAACCGGTGAGGAATACGATGTTGAAACCGAAATGTACGGTTTGGGTGTTTCTTACACACCCTCCAGCATCAAAACAGACACCATCACAGTCAACATTGGCCCGCAGCATCCATCCACACATGGTGTGTTCCGTATTGTTGCCGAGCTGGACGGTGAAACCATTATTAGCCTGAAGCCAGTGATGGGCTACCTCCATCGCAACCACGAAAAAATTGGTGAGCGCAATACTTTCCTGGGCAATATTCCTTACACAGACCGTCTGGATTACCTGTCGTCCATGTCGAACAATCACGGTTATGTGCTGGGCATGGAAAAACTGCTGGATATGCAGGTGACAGAACGGGCAGAGTGGCTGCGTATTTTGGTGGTTGAACTGACCCGTATTGCCAACCACTTGTGGGCTTTGGGTTTCTTGTTGAACGATTTAGGCGCGTTCCAAACACCCATGCTTTATTACTACATCGAACGTGAATTGATTCTGGACTTCTTTGAAGCGCTGGCCGGTTCGCGGATGATGTGTAATTACATGCGTTTTGGTGGGGTGGCCTATGATTTGCCAGATGAGGTACGCGGCCAGCCGACGATGGAATTTTTGAATGAATTGGTGAATAACCATTTACCACGTATTTTGGAACAAGGTGACCAGTTGATGACTGGTAATGAAATTGTTCGGGCACGTTCTGTGGGGGTTGGTTATTTGTCTGCAGAAGATGCCATTGCTTATAGCGCGGCGGGGCCGGTATTGCGGGCCAGTGGTGTGCCGTATGATGTGCGTCGGGCACAGCCGTATTCGTTTTATGAGCATCTGGATTTTGATGTGGCGGTTCGGTATAACGGCGATATTTTTGACCGTTATATGGTACGTGTGGATGAGATGCAGCAGAGTTTGCGGATTTTGCGCCAAGTGTTGACTTATTTGAAGGAAACGGAAGGTCAACCTGTGGTTCCGGGTAAACCGGCTTATGCCATTCGTGCGCCTCGTGCTGGTGAAGCATACGGCCGTGTCGAAAATCCAAAAGGTGAACTGGGTTACTACCTGCGTGTAAAGCGCCGTGAATCCAATTTGGAACGGTATCATGTTCGGGCAACGTCTTTCATTAACCTGACTGCGTTTGGCAAGATGGCTGAAGGGCATAAAGTTGCTGACCTGGTGGCGATTTTGGGTAGTATTGACATTGTTCTTGGTGAAGTGGATAGATAATTTTACGTGTGGCTGACGTCTGCACGTTTAGCCTTGAGGAGAAAGTATGTACGGACAAGGTATTCTCAAAGGCCTGGCAGTTACTTTGAAGCATTTTGTTGAATCCTACCTGGATGATATTTTTTGGGCTTCACGCGGTGGCCGTTATTACAACGATGAAGCGTTGAAAGTGCGTCAAAGTTTGCAGGGGAAAGGGGTTATTACTGTCTTTTACCCGGAAGAAAAGCTGCCTGTGCCTGAACGTTTCCGGTTTGTGCCTTTTTTGGTAACGGATGAACCTGAACCAGGTCAGCAGTGGGGGAAGGATCGCTGCACATCTTGTGGTATTTGTGCAAAGGTTTGCCCGCCGCAATGTATCTGGATTGAGAGAGGGAAACAACCAAACGGCCGTCCCAAGCCAGAACCCAATGAATTTTTCATTGACATCGATATTTGCATGAACTGTGGCTTATGTGCGGAGTTTTGTCCGTTTGATGCCATTAAAATGGATCATGATTATGAATTGGCCAGCTATGACCGGACAACAGCCCACATTCATGACAAAGAGCGTTTGAGTAAGCCAATAAGCTATTGGCGAGAGATTGCCCCCAAGAAGGCGGCGGCAGAAGCGGCAGCACGCGAATTTGCAGAAGCAAACAAGAAAAAGCGCAAGGCAAAAGATAGTGAGGGGGAAGAAGCCCCGCGTTTGCCTGAAGAACACAGCCGCCAGTTAATTTATAAGGGCGAATATTACTAAATTAAGAGTCGCATAAATAACGTAAACTATTTTCTCCCGAAGACGGTATAGTTGTCTTCGGGAGATTTGTTTAACGGTATAGGAGATAAGTGATGACAAAAACAGTGACTGAAGAAGCTGTTATGGCAGCCTTGAGCAAGGTGATTGAGCCTGAATTGCACCGTGATTTGGTTTCTTTGAATATGGTGCGGAATTTGAAAATTGAAGGCAATGATGTGTCTTTTACGATTATGCTGACAACACCGGCGTGCCCGCTTAAAGGGAAAATGGAAGCGGATTGCCGGGCAGCGTTAACGGCCGTTGATGGCATTGGCTCTGTGACAGTAAATTGGGATTCCAATGTGCCGGTTGACAATCGCATCAACAAACAAATTGGACAGCAGTTCCGTAACACAATTGCTGTATCCAGTGGTAAAGGCGGTGTTGGCAAAAGCACCGTTTCCGTAAATCTGGCAATTGCATTGGCCAAAGAAGGGGCTTCTGTAGGGTTGTTAGACGCGGACATTTTGGGACCAAACATCCCCATGATGATGGGCGTGGACAAGATGCCGCCTCCGCAAAATCGCAAGATGGTTCCGGCTGAAGCTTACGGAGTCAAGTTAATTTCGACTGCCTTTTTGATTAAACCTGACCAACCGTTGATTTGGCGTGGCCCAATGCTGCACAGCGCCATCCAGCAGTTGTTAACAGATGTGGAATGGGGGCAGCTTGACTATTTGGTGGTGGATTTGCCGCCGGGAACTGGCGATGCCCAGTTGACATTGGCCCAGGTGCTGCCATTAAGTGGCGCATTGGTTATTACCCAGCCGATGCAGGTGGCGGCTTCGGATGCGCTTCGAGGGTTGAAGACGTTTGAAAAGCTGGATGTGCCCATTTTGGGTGTGATTGAGAATATGAGCGGCGAATTCTTTGGCACTGGCGCCGGTGAGAAGCTGGCCAAGGATTATAATACCGAGTTTTTAGGTTCGATTCCTTTGGATGCCAATATCCGTAAGGGTGGCGACAGTGGACAGCCGATTGTGGTGGCCCACCCTGAATCTGAAGCGGCTAAAGCGATTCGGGAGATTGCGCGTGCGGTTGCAGGGCGCGTAAGTGTGGCTACGTTACAATCACAGGCTAACAGTTACATTCCGATTGATGTGATTGGTTAGTTTTTTGTTTGTTTCAGGAGGCGTAAACTGGCTTTTGGGTTGGTTTGCGCCTTTTTTACGGCCGTTTCTTGCGACTGCATGAAAAATATGACAAACGGCCGTTGCCGTGATAACATGCACCACTAATCAATTTGACAATAACGTGAGCCACCTGACCATCGCTGGCTTGCATTTCGGACTGACGGAGTAATGGAATGGGTACAATTTCTACAGAGCGCACCTCTGTTGCAGGTGTTCGGTTTCAAAAGTTAGGCAAATTATACTACTTTCGCTTATCCAAAAAGTTAGACATACAACCCGGTGATTATGCCATTGTCGAAACCCAGCGTGGGCGACAATTAGGACAGGTCATTGCCTTTATCGACCCGGAAGAAGGCACAAAAGACCGGAATTTACGGCCGATTCGGCGCAAGGCAACTCCGCGCGACCTGGTGATGAAACAAGTCTGGGAAGCACGGGAATTAGATGCCCTGATTAGCTGCCGGGAAAAAGCCAGCCAGATGAATGTCAAAGACGCCAAGTTTGTCAAGGCAGAATACAGCTTTGACGGCTCCTGGCTGACCTTTCACTATGCCACTGAGAACAAAAAGTTAAACCTTTCCAAACTGCAAAGAGCACTGGAGAAACAATTTAATACAAAAGTAGAAATGCGGCTGATTGGCCCGCGTGATGTCGCCAAAATTTTGGGCGGTTATGGCGCGTGTGGCGCACCACGCTGCTGCTCTACCTTTTTGACAGAATTTAGCCCTGTCTCTATTCGGATGGCGAAGGCGCAAGGCATCTCTCTTAGCCCGCAGGAAATTACAGGCATGTGCGGCCGTTTACGGTGCTGTCTGGTATTTGAATATGAACAGTATGTTGCCGCCAAAAAGGAACTTCCCAAAGTAGGCAAACGGGTTGGTACACCTTATGGCGAAGGCATTGTGAAAGATGTCCGTGTGCTGCGCGAATCTGTTATGGTAAGAATTGGTGATGAAATGCATGAGGTATTCCGGCATGAGCTGGAACCACTTGCTGAGTTGGAAGCGCTGCAAAAGAAGGCAGAGGCCGGCTGCTCCAAGCATGAAAATGGGGGCTGTGACTGCGGTGCAAAGCGTGGTGGAGAGAGCAATGGCAGTACCAACGCCTAGTGAAGCCTGGGAAATCGTTTGTGAATTTGTGCAAGATGCAGGGCTGCGCCGTCATATGCTGGCAGTTGCGGCGGCCATGCGCTGGTATGCGCGGCAGTTAGGTTATGACCCGGATTATTGGGAAGCCGTTGGGCTGCTTCATGATTTTGACTGGGAAATTCACCCCGATTTAGACCAGCATCCCATTAAGGGAGCCGATATTTTGCGGGAGCGCGGCGTGGATGAGGCCGTTATTCGCACGATCCTTTCGCATTATACAGAGGGGACGGGTGTGGAACGTGAGGCGCCAATTGATTTTGCTTTGTTGGCCTGTGATGAAATTACGGGGTTGATTATTGCTACTGCGCTGGTACGGCCGTCTAAAAACATTGCTGATGTGACTGTGAAGTCGATAAAAAAGAAGTGGAAAGACAAACGGTTTGCGGCTGGTGTAGACCGTGACCATGTGACAGAAGTGACGGCCGATTTTGGTAACGTTTGTTTCGACGGCAAGCTGGAGTTGTGGCAGCATGTAGGCAATGTGCTGGCCGCCATGCAAGCCGATGCCGAACGGCTGGAGCTAGACGGCCGTTTCGCCAGTTAATTTGTGCCAGTTAGAGGTTAATGCATGACCACACAAGAATATCTGACTGTTAAGGACGCACTGCAAATGGTGCTTGCCGGTGTTTCCGTTTTACCTGCCGTAGAAGTAGAGCTGCCTGATGCGCTGGGGTATGTGTTGGCAAAGCCTGTGGTTGCCAAAGACAGTTTGCCCCCTTTTGCCAACTCTGCAATGGATGGTTACGCGGTCATTGCGGCAGATTTGCAGGACGCTTCTACTGAAAAACCGGCTGTTTGCCGTGTGGTGGGGGATGTGGCTGCGGGTACTGCGCCAACGATGACGGTGACACAGGGAACGGCCGTTCGCATTATGACGGGTGCGCCTTTGCCTGCCGGTGCAGATGCTGTCGTGCCAGTAGAGGATACCAATGAACAGTGGCGGCGTGCGGAACGGCCGTTGCCGGAGACCATTGCCATCTACCGCTCAGTGAAAGCTGGTGATTATGTACGCCAAATTGGCGAAGATATACAAGCCGGGCAAGAAGTACTGCCTGCCGGCCACGTGCTGCGCCCACAAGAAATAGGCGTACTGGCCTCCTTGGGCGTTGCCCGCGTGGCCGTCATCCGTCGGCCAAAAGTGGGCATCTTAGCCACTGGCGACGAACTCATTTCTGTGGATGAACCCCTGCGCCCCGGAAAAATACGTAACAGCAACGGCTACACCCAGGCCGCCCAGGTTAAGCAAATGGGCGCAGAGCCGGTTGTGCTGGGTGTTGCCCGCGATGATGAAGCAGATGTGCGGGCAAAACTTCAGGTTGGCCTGGATGCCGGAGTAGATTTGTTTATCAGCTCGGCCGGGGTTTCTGTGGGGGCGTATGATGTGGTGAAGGCTGTATTGGAGGCAGAAGGGCAGGTTGGTTTTTGGCGGGTGCGAATGCGTCCGGGTAAACCTCTGGCTTTTGGCAAATATCGCGGCGTGCCCTATTTGGGGCTGCCGGGAAATCCTGTTTCTTCTACTGTGTCGTTTGAACGGTTTGCTCGGGCGGCCATTTTGAAGATGGCAGGTCATACGCAATTCGACCGTCCACAGATTCCTGTAGTGGTTGAGCATGACATCGATTCTGATGGCCGGGAAAGTTATATTCGGGCGATTGTGAAGCGGGAGGGGGCTGGGTATACGGCCGTTACCACCGGTTCGCAAGGTTCTCACGTCATGACTTCATTAGTCAAAGCCAATGCCCTGCTTATCATTCCAGAAGGCGTTACCCATGTCAAAGCCGGTGAAACCCTCACCGCCTGGATGTTCGATTGGCCGGAACACGTTTTTTAGAAAATGATGCCGCAAACAGGGCTTTGATCTTCAATCATTAATTTTTTTCAGGGAAATAAAAAAGGCCAGTCGCATTTGACTGGCCTTTTTGCGTCACTAACGTGAAGAAGTCAGGAAGTACGCCCCTGTCCCCTAGTTGTTTTGACGCATTAATGTCCGGTTTAACAGCTCTTCTTGTTGTTTGCTCAGTCTTTTGTTCTTTTTCTTTTTCTTGTTGGTTTTGCCTTTTTTAACAGTAAGTACCAATTCATTATCATCATCAGCACCCTGTAAAGCACGGCGTAAAGCCAGTTCCATGGCTGTCGGCAGATCTTCATCCTCTTCTTCTACCGGTTCGTACTCAACCTTGTTGCGAGAATATGATTCTACCTGAGACTCCGGTTTTTCCATCAGGGCTTTCATGCTCAAGTCGATGCGGCGTTTCCGCTTGCTGAAATTGAGCACCTGCACTTTTACTTCGTCGCCAACCTGAGCCACTTCACTGGGATGTTTCACGTAATCATGGCTCATTTCGCTAATATGTACCAGCCCTTCCCGTTCAGCGCCGATGTTGACAAATGCGCCAAAGGTTTCAAGGCGGGTAATTGTGCCGGTCAGCTCCATGCCTTTCTTCAGGTCAGTCCATTCAACAGCCAAAGGCTCAATCATGGTAACTGTGACCTGTTTGCGTTCCGGGTCTACTTTGTCTACCCAAACTTCAACTTTATCGCCCACATTCAGGACGTCGGCGACGCGGTTGACGTTTTCTTTGCCCAGTTGGGAAATGTGAATAAGGGCGTTTACATCAATACCAAGGTCGATGAAAGCACCATAAAGCTCAAGGCGTTTCACTTCACCGGTGAGCTTCATTTTGGGTTTCAAATCGTTGATTGATGTGGGGACGGCCGTTTCTTGCTCGGCCACTACTGCTTCCATTGTTTCTTCACTCATGACGTTTTACTCCTACATTGGATTTCGTGGTGTATCCACTCCAGATTTGTCTTCTCTTCCACGGACAAGTTGGGAGGGGGTTGTACCCATTAATGATGAATTTGTCTCCTGCTGGCAAGCAAAATAATCGTGCCACAATTTGCTATGCGTTCTCTTCCCAAAATAAAAGGGGATTTCGGCGAAGGTTTCAGTCGGGAGACATTTTGATTTTAATTAAATCGACCTGCAATTATAACAATGGGGTGGGATGTGTCAACCTGAAATTAGTGGTAGTACCCGTATTCAGTAATCAGTAATCCGTAATCCGTTTTCCATGTGTGCTACCTCTGGTAACTCTGTCGGAAAACGGTATACGGACTTCGGGTTACGTGTATTAGTGGTTTAGGATGGATGGAATGATTTCCGGACGATTATGCAAATTTGCAACAAAAAACGCCA
>CAZRIB010000056.1:0-2386 GCA_964600035.1 uncultured Ardenticatenaceae bacterium
TCATAGTGGTTCTTTGGCGGCTGGTGACAGGCTGAACAATCCTGATTGCCGATGGTGCTGTGGTTAAACCCGGCATTCTTGAAGTTGCGCGTGTCCTGATGGCAGTCGCGGCAAGCACCTTCAAAGTGATTGGGCGGCGGCTGGTGACAGGCGGAACAATCTTTGCTGCCGATGGTGCTGTGATTGAATGAGGCATTGCGGAAATTGTTTGTATCCACATGACATGCCCGACATTCGCCTTCAAAGTGATTGGGCGGCGCAAAGTGACACGCCGAACAATCCTGGTTGCCAATTTGATTGTGGTTGAAGATGGCGTTGAAGAAATTCGTTGTATCAAAATGACAGTTTACACAGGCACCGGGGAAATGATTGGCAGGGGCTGTGTGACAAGCGGAACAGTCCTGATTGCCAATGGTTGCGTGATCAAACACAGCGTCTTGCCATTTGGTAATGCTGTGGCAAGATGCGCAATTCGTGCCATTTTGCCCATTGTGGGCATCGTCTTTCAAATGGCAGTCCACACATTGTGTGCTGGTCCCGGCAAATGTTTCACGGGTATGACAGGCCGTACATTCCAGGTTGTCGTGGCCGCCGATGAGTGGGAAGAAGCTGTGAACGGAAGCGATGTCTGCGTTGGGGGGGAATGGAACTGACCGGGGTGCGTTGAGAGAAAACGGGAATGTGTCAGACAAAGCGGCAATGGCTTCTGGTGTTTGTGGAATGGGTTGGCCATTGTTGCTTGCCACGGGCATTCCTGTTTCAGCTAGGAAATTGCGCAGGTCGGGTTTTTCTGATTGGGCAAGGATGAGGAAACGGCCGAATCGATTCTGCATGTGTGAAAGCAGCAGGGCCGAATCTTCTGTTTGGATGATTTGTGCCAATAGTAATTGGCCTCTGTCGGTAAGTTTTGCCAGGAGTGTGAGATAGTGTGGTTGTTGTTCTTCTGGCAGGGCGGCGATTTCATTGACCAGTTGGGTGAAGGCTTCGTCAACGGCCGTTACCGCCCGCATCTCATACTCCGTTCCCAAAACCAGTTCCAATTCATCCAGCCGCCTGCTAAACAATTCCAGCAAAATCTCTACCCGGCTGTTGGCATCACGATTAAACGCCAACGCCCAAATCTGCTCCGAGGCAAGCTGTGCACCGTACAGTGCATCCCCGGGCAAATATGGGGTATTTAGGGCCAGCGAGTAAGAAATACCACCGCCAGCAATTCCGAGTAATAGCATTGCAGCGAGCACAATGATTATGATGCGTCGCATATCATGCCTCCTTTATCCTTCCAAAGTCCTGCACAGGTAGACACAATCCACCTATCCAGGCAAAGATTTACCTGTGCCCAACACCTCCATATGGGCAGGTTTCGTCACGTATTCAATTCCGTTTCAATATTTTGGGCTTATGGGTAAACGGCCGTTTGCTGTTTCATCTGGCAAACCAACCGTTACCTACACTTCCAGACCCGGGCGAGTCCTAGGCAAACCGCAGAAAGTTTTTAGAAAACACCTGTCTTTTGCGGTTTGCTTGAGTAAATCTCGCAAAAAAAATTACAATACGTCGCTTCATCCATATCCTTTACGATCCTTTGTCACAACAATACTGTGTCAGTCCGCCTCTAAGTCGATTTTGTCCCCATTAAGTAATGGGCTAAATGGCGTATTTAGTACTCATCTCCTAGCGAAAACGGCCGTTTTTCACCAACCTTCACGCCATTTTCACGCCAACCCGCCAAAACAAAAACGCCCGAGTCGTTACCAACCCGGGCGTTTCATAAACCATTAATTACAACTCATTAATCATCATGGCCTCCACCACCACCACCTTCTTTCTTGCCATTTGGATGGCATGCCAGGCAGTTACTGATGTCGTTAATCCCTTCTTCCTGATGCTTTTTAATCATCTTTTGCTGATCATGGCACAGGAAGCAGTTAGACGTTCCCTTACTGCCGCTGTCCGTATGACAGCGCGTACAATTACCATTTGCATCACCGTGATTCATCGGGAATGGGTGATTAAACGTTGCCCCAGAGAAAGTTGACGTATTGTGACACTGTGAACATTGACCGGAGAAATGGTTGGGCGGCGGCTGGTGACAGCTCGCACAATCCGTTAACCCGGCATGGCTAAAGTTCACATTCCTGAAGTTACTCGTGTCACCATGACAGTTGCGGCAGGCGCCAGGGTAATGATTGGCAGGCGGGTTATGGCAGCCGGAACAATCCTGATTGCCTATGACACTGTGGTCAAAAAAGGCATTCTTGAAATTGTTCGTGTCAAAGTGACAGTTGCGGCAGGCTCCCTGGTAGTGATTGGCAGGGGGCTGGTGACACGCCGAACAATCCTGATTGCCGATGGTGCTGTGGTCAAAAATGGCGTTCTTGAAATT
>CAZRIB010000056.1:2486-14044 GCA_964600035.1 uncultured Ardenticatenaceae bacterium
GTCGTGTCAAAGTGACAGTTGCGGCAGGCTCCCTGGTAGTGGTTGGCAGGGGGCTGGTGACACGCCGAGCAATCCTGATCGCCAATAAAGCTGTGGTCAAAGAACGCATTCTTGAAATTGGTCGTGTCTGTGTGGCAGTTCCGGCATGTGCCCGCAAAGTGGTTCGGCGGCGGTTCATGACACTCTGCACAGTCCCGGTCGCCAATGGTGCTGTGGTCAAATGACACGTCTTGCCATTTGGTAATGGTATGGCAGGTGGCACAATCTGAACCATTTGCCCCTTGATGCACGTCATCTTTCAGGTGACAGGCCACACAGCGGTTGTCTGTTCCTCTGTAGGTTGTACCGGTATGGCAATCGGTGCAGGCAATGTTGTCATGACCACCGGTTAATGGGAAAAAGTTGTGGGCTGCACCGATGTCGGCATTGGGGGGAAAGGGAACCGCTCGGGGGTCGCTTAAGGCATCTGGCAGCAGGGAAACAGCCTCTGGTGAAGGGGTTAGCGCCAGTTCTGCCGCAAAGGCAGCCTGGTTGGTTAGTTCGGCTGCCAATGAGGCCATGTCTGGTGAATCTGTGGCGGCGACTTGCAAGAAACGGCCGAATTTTCCATTCAGGGTGGTTAGCTGTACGGCCGTTTCATCATTCGGCGACATAGAAGCCAAAATGGCCTGTCCCCTGGTAGCCATTGTAGACAGGTCGGCGATTAAGGCGGGTTGTTCGTCTGTGGGGGCATCGGCAATAGCTTGCAGGGCTTGCAGGTAGGCATTGTCAACGGCCGTTAACGCCACCGACTCATTAGATGTACCTACCACGACAAACAAATCGTCCAAACGCCGTGAAAGCAGCTCTAACAATACATTCGCCCGATCCACCGGATTACTGTTAAAAGACAAAGCCCACAGTTGTTCAGAAGCCAACTGTGCGCCATATAGGGTATCTCCGGGTGAATAGGGTGCATTCAGGGCAAAGCTGTAAGAAACCCCTCCACCAACAATGCCCAGGAACAAAATAGTCAATAATACAATAATTAATATACGCTTCATCGTTTGGTCCCTTGTTTTACAGTAAGCAATCAGCTTGTTAGCAAAATAGATTGGTTCAATCCCGGAGATTGAACCAATCTTATGTCCATCAGGTTAGCTAAAATGCTGAAAAGACATCAAATTACATGACAACAGTACGTACATGCCATATACACCTCACTTCTTTTATGATGCCACTTGTACAGATTGACTTTGTTGATACCAAAACTGTGCCAGTCGGCGGCGTAAGCGTTCCCCACCGGCGGCCAAATCGTCTTTCCACGATGAAATATCAATGTTGTTTTCGATGATGTAACGCAAAGGATCAGCAGGGCTTTGCTCACCCATAATGAGCGCACCAACCAGGCGGTCGCCATCCAGGATCATGCGAATGGTGTTTGGGCCTTCGCTGGACCAGGCACTGTGGTAGTGGCGGGGATAGGTGTACCAAACTTCAGATGAACCACGTGACAGGTGCTGTAAAACGGCCGCACCCTCATCATCAATGCGGGGGTTTACCTGGCCAATGGTGGTGATATGCAAGCCAAAAAGTAAACAGGCATTGAATGGGCTGCCTTTGACATACGGCCGTTTCTCCCCAAGCATATTCAGTGCCGCAATCCGGGCTTCCGCCACAGCCGACGGCCACAAAATATCCAGCATATAACTATCCGTCCAACGGTCATACACCTGGGCACAATCACCAGCCGCATACACATCCGGCGCACTGGTTTGCAGATATTCATTCACCAAAATAGCCCGGTCTGTTTTAATGGAGCTGCCTTTCACAACGTCAATGACGGGCTTGACACCAATCGCCATACCCACCAAATCACATTTGAACAACTCGCCAGTCCCTTTAATTTTGACACCGGCAACTTTATTCTTGCGGCCGCCAACAATTTCTTCAATCTCTGTCTTATAGTGGATGATTACACCATGCTCACGCATACGCTCATCCAGAATAGCCGCCTCTTCCTCATTAAATACTTTGCCCCAAAGCCTGTCGCGGCGCACAAAGTAGTGGGTTTCAATACCAAGATGCGACAAGCCTTCGGTCATTTCCAGCGCCGTAATGCCGCCGCCAATCACCACTGCCCGTTTGGCACGTTTGGCTTTTTTCATTAGGTCGCGTGTGCCGTCCAGCGTGTCTAAATAAACAACGCCATCCAAATCACCGCCGGGGTAAGGGGCTGTCGTTGCCCGTGCGCCTGTGGCAATGAGCAGTTTGTCGTATGGCAGGAAACGGCCGTCTGCCAGCACAACCTGCCGCCGAGCCGTATCCACACCAATGGCTTCCCCCATCACCAAATCAATCCGCATCTGTTCATACCATTCCGGCCGCCGCGCAAAAATTTGCTTATACGGAATCTCCCGCATCAACACATACGCCAACCCAGGCCGGGAATACATGGGGTAAGGCTCCGCGCTAATCATCGTAATAGAAGCCCAGGGATCATTCTGGCGAATCACTTCTGCGGCCGTTGCCCCTGCCGCGCCATTGCCAACAATGAGAAATCGCTTTGTATCCATCAGCTTATGACCCCTTTTCCAGCAAGGCATCAACGCCAAATGTACTCACCAGCACAACATGGGCTTGCGTTTCCCAACGGAGCGTCCCCCGCGGGCACACCTGAATACAATTACCGCACGTAATACAACGGGGATCATCAACAGGCAGACCACGATGAGCATAATCTCGCACTTGAATGCCAACGGGACAGTTGTAGCCACATACGCCACACTGCACACAGCGGGTCTGGTCTGGCACCACATGCCCTAATTTTTCCGCATCCCCGACCTTAATTTCTTTCTCTTCTGACTTGAATGCACTAAAGATTGACTTAAACATAACACCTCTCATGATTACGCTTTATTGGTCGTTAAAGCCGGTAAAAAGTCACGTGTCAAATGAAAATGGAATACGGCTTACGGATACTAATCACCGTGCTCACCCTCTTCTTTAAGACCAGTCGGATGACATTTCACACAATTTGGCAGTTCAGCCGCAGAAATACCTTCTTCTGCATGTTCACGGATGATGTCCTGCTCATTGTGTTCGTGACAGCCGTAACACGTATATTCTGTGTACTTCTCCAGGTGACAGGTAGCACAGGCAATTTCACCCTGGCCGCCATGATTCAACGGGAATGTATGTTCCTTCAACTGTGCTGGCTGCCATGCCGATGTGGTATGGCATGCCTGACATTGCAGCCCAAACAACCCGGCATGAATTAATGGCTCTTCATGACAGCCCGCACATTCATTTGGTGTCCCGGCAAATACCCGGTCCACATGGCAGGCCTGACAATCAATAACCGCATGTTGACCATCCAGCACAAAGAATTGACTGTGGTCAAAGTTTGCCATTGAACCAGTTCCGTCATGACAGTCCATACAGTTTGTGCCAAATTCAGCAACGTGCTGTGTCATAAAGTCGGGGTCTGCCTGGGCATGGCAGGTTTCGCAGCCGCTTTCCGCAAAGGCAAAGTTGGTGTCTGGTTCGTGGCAGGAAACGCAGGTGAAGGGCTGGCCGTCATAATTGGTGGCATGTTTGACCAGACTAAAGCGTGTGTTCACAGCATGGTCAAAGGGTTGGCCGTCTACAATGGCCGGTTTCCAGCCTTCTGCAGAATGGCACTCTTCGCAGTTGTCTGTAAACAAACCCAAATGAACGGCCGGTTCTTCATGGCAGTTCACACATTGGCTGGGTAAATCGTCGAATTGGCCTTGCTGGTGGCAATTTTCACACATGGTTTCTGCATGTTTGCCAACAAGCGGGAAAATTTCCTCATGCTGTGCCATTGTAAAATCGGCCATTGTGTCCTGGCCATCATGACAGTTGAGGCAGTTATCGCCATAGGTTTGGGTGTGTAAGGCCATGAATTGTGTATCGGCCTGCTGGTGGCAGTCCTGACAGGCAGGGCCAACTTTGCTGTAATCGTTGGTGTCTGTATGGCAGCTCTCACATTCCAGCAGGGAGCCGTCGTAGTCTGTGGGGTGTTTTGCCAGGCTAAAGCGCGTTACGCCGTGATCGAAGTGGAGAATGGCGGCCTGAAGCAGGTCGTAATCTGCCCCACGATGTTCTAAATGGCAGTTGGCACATGCCTGGACTTCTGTTGGGTCGATACGGCCGTGTATGCCTTCCCCTGTTTCTCTTTGTACCGTCACGTTTTCATGACAATTTTCACAGAGAACGGCCGTTACCCCCTTAAACGGTTCATGGCACTGCCCACAATCATCAGCAAAATCAGCATGCGTCTCAAAATTACCCACTAGCTGACCGCTGTTATTCACCGCCGAAAGCGCACCGGGACTAAAGGCACGCCCCCCCGTCAGAAAAATACCAATCCCCAATGCACCGGCCAAAATCAAAGTGGAAATCAGTGCAATAGGCGAAAAAATAGGATGCTGACGCTCAAGTAAACGATACTGCTTCATTTGAACAACCCCGCCCTAAAGTAAATGGTGGCGATAATATGAATCGCCGCAGAGAAAAACAAAGTCAACCCAAACGGCACATGCAAAAGATGCCAATAGCGCAAAAGCCGCCGGGCTGCTTCCAACATTTCCACCTGACGGTCTAATTCACGCTTTCGCGCCAACATACGGCCTAATTGCTTCAGTTGTGCCGCCTCAATCCCTTCCATCTGGCGCAAAGCCTTGTTCAACCGACGTTTATATCGCCACTGATAATAAGCACGGCCGAATACTGTTAAAATCGCATTCCGGTGTGTTGTACGCTGGCTCAACTCTCGAATAACAGCTTGAATTTTGGCCGATTTCTGTTCCTGGAACTGGTTTAACATTTGTTGAATTTGCCTGGCTTCTCGCTCAAGATCTGAGCGGGAAGCAACCACGCCTGTGATGGAACGGGGTAGTGCCGTGTACAAATACCGGCCAACAAAACCACTGCCCACCACAATGGACGTTAGCAAAAAGCTTAACCCTGCTAATCCACGAAATTCCAACCCGGTATGCATCAACACCATAAACGGCCCCACAATGCCGGTAAAAATATGGAAAGATAACCAGAACCGAACGGGGCCTGCCCAATTAAGCAGGCGGGTGCGTTTGCGCAGGCTGTATAAAATTTCCGTCATCACCATCATCAGTGTGCCGACAATGCCCAACCAATGACCAAAGGGGTGACTGCCTCTTGGCTCGGCCAAAAATTCATAGGCAATGTAAACACCACTAAGCACAACCACCACAACGGCAGAAATTTCCAGTTCCCGGGGTGTTTCTCTGCCAGAAGCCATTCCGGGTATTTGTGTCCTCGTCCCAGCCATCCTAGTCATACTTCCATCCTTTTGTCATGATGAGTGAATAAAAATTGGTAACTGTACAGGTTGGTGAAAAATTGGAGATTGGAGATTGGCAGTACCCGTATTCAGTAATCCGTATTCCGTATTCCGTTTGCTCTACCTCTGGTAACTCTCTGAAAATTACGAAGTACGAATTACGAAGCTGCGTTTACAACCTGCCACTTGCACCCTGCCACTTGCCACATTTTCATTCATGATAGTCGGCACAGTCGGCGGTGTCTCCTGTACAGTCACAAAAAATGTTTACTGCCAAATGGCAGCTAATTTCTTTTTCAACCGATCTCGTTGAATCTGGTATTCCACTTCTTCAATCTCACCCGCTTCAAAGGCGTCGTCTAAATCGGCAATGGCTTGCAGTAGGGCTTCGCCTTCGTCTGCGGCAGGGGAAGGGGTGTTTTCGTCGGAAACGGCCGTTTCCTCTTCCCACTCATCCTCCTCTTCCCACTCATCCTCATCATCCCATTCTTCATCAACAACAGCCGGCTGCCGGCGCAGCCACACAAACCGGCCAACCATCGCCAAAACAGCCAGCAGCACCCCGCCGCCAACCAACCAACTGGTATTGCCACTGCCACCCTTTGGCTGCCCGCTCAATGAAAACGACACCATACCATTGGCTGGCACATTCCCCAGCGTATAGTTCAAGGTCGCTGTTCCGGAGGCTGCCATCTGGGTTGTTCCCTGCTGCCAGCCATCGCCGCTAAACGCAACACCATTATCGGGCAGCGCCGCCAGCACCATGCCTGTGTCATACGGCACAGCGTGGGCAATCGTCATGCCATCGACATAAGGCAGTGTGTAGTTAACCAGCAAGGTCAGGCTGTTGGCTCCGGGACGCATGGGAATGGTGTCGGCCCAGCCATTGGCAGTTTGAATGACTTCTTCTGCCGGAAAGAAGTTGTCTGTGCCGCCAAAGCCGCGCATAAATTGCACATTTTGGGCGTTGTCTGGCAGTAAGATGCGGGCTGTACCCTGGTTGAAGTCACCGCTTTCGCCAACAAATACGGCCGTACTGTTGTTATTAAACGAATACAACTCACTTACCTGCAATTGGCCGCCCGAAAAAGTGATGGACACGTGAAGCTGGCTAATTTCAATCACGTCGGGGGTATTTATCTGGTTGTATACCTGAATGGGCAGGTCAACGACTGCCCCCGCACTGCTCAGGCGGGCAATATCGCTGCTGTACTCAATGCCTTCATAGGTCAGGGTTGCCATGTAAACCCAATCGGCAGGTTTATCTTTCAAATCAAATTGGAAACGGCCGTTTTCGTCCAACTGCACCGTCATGCTTTCGGTACGGGTAAACGCGCTGTTAAAAGCATGAAGCTGCACTGTCACCGGCCCGGATACGGCCGTGCCGGTTGTCGCATTTTGCACAGAACCAGTCACCGTTGCCTCAGAAATTAATTCAGCGGCTGGTGCAGAAACGGCCGTGATATTCTGGTAACCCAACGTGCGGGCAAATGCCACCACCGCCCACAACGCATTCTCATCCAATGTAAAATCATGCTCAGGAATCGCTTCCGTATCTTGCAGGCGGGCAAAAACCATCTCATCACTGACAGCGCCCCAATAACCCACCTGCGACAAATCAGTAGACACCTCATCAGAACCAGCGCCAGCCTCTCCATGACACGCCGCACATTCCTGTGCAAAAATATCACGTCCTTCAGCCAACACCGTTTCATCATTACCCAAACTGTAAACGGCCGCAATCGCCTGCCAGCGCTGCCTTTCACTCAATGGATTGCTGCTCGCCTCCCCAAACGGCGGCATCCCGGCACTTAAATCCCCGTTACTAATCAAATTAAACCATTCAACGGGAACGGCCGAACGCAGCAAAGCCACATCATTCAGCTTGGCCGGGGGGGCCGGCAGCCGGTCAGACATTTCACCGTCCCCTTCACCTGTCGGGCCATGACAATTGGCACACCGTTCCGCAAAAATCTGCTGCCCGGCTTCCGTTGCCGGGTCAAGCGACTGCGCCCAAACGGTAGAAACAATGATAAGGAATGCAAAAATGGGAAAAACAGCAAACAACCTGAAAGAGGGAATTTTTTTTGAAATGAGGAACTGCTGTATTTTATGAATCACAATCTGTCCTTTTACTGTTCAATTTAGGAAAACGGGAGAACCATTGTCTGTCCGATTCAAACAACTTTCCCGTTTTCACCTAACACATGAGCTTTTGCCAAGGTGTTGGTCGAACAGTCCCCAGAAAAGTAACGATTGCTCGTTAGTCCATAAGTCCTGTTTTCGCCTTACGGCAGGCTTCATAAGAAAAAAAATGAAGGGACTATGAAAAATTCGGCCGTTTGTTTATGTACAGACCTTTACATTATGAGGGGGCACGCACAAATTGTGAATAGGTAAATTGGATAAAATTTGTTCAAAAGTAAGCATTAAGTTAGTCAGCCAGTCAGCTTGTACACGTAACCCGAAGTCCGCATACCGTTTTCCGACGGAATTACCAGAGGTAGAACACACGAATTATGAATTATGAATTATGAATTATGAATTACGGATAACGGATTACTGAATACGGAAATGGCACTACAGCAGCCAGCTCCCCTCCAGACGCAGCAGCCACGCTTTGGTTTCCAGGCCGCCGGGGGCGGAATAGCCGTGAAGTTTGCCATTGCTGCCCAGAATGCGGTGGCAGGGTATGATGATGGGCATGGGGTTGGTGGCGTTGGCGCGGCCAACAGCCCGCACCGCTTTTGGCTTGCCAATGGTTTGGGCAATGTCGGTGTAGGTTTGCAAACGGCCGTATTCCACAGCCGCCACGGCCTGCAAAACAGTCTGCTGGAAAGGGGTCATCACCGACCAGTCTATGGGGACGGTGAAAACCGTGCGCTGTTTTTGTAGGTACTCATCAAGCTGAGCGGTTACGGCCGTTACCCGGTCATCGTCCAGCACCGGCACACACCCCGTCAACGTCTCAACCTGCTGCTCAAAACGGCGGCGGTCTCCCCACAAATTGACAGCCACCAGCCCAACATCATTTACAGCCACCCAAATGTTACCAAGCGGCGTTTCATCTAACGTTCCCATCCAAACATTTTTAGCCATAAACGCATTGTGACACGAAAACGGCCGTAACACAATCATTTCGGGTGCACGAATAAGTTGTCAGTAAATAATCGGTCAGCAAGCATAACAACGAATTGATGAAGGAACGAATTCGTTCGATCTGCCATTCGTTGTCTTAACCCGGAACAATCGTTGACAAGTTGTTCGCAGACCCAATCAATTCCAGGAACAATTTGACCGCACCCTGCCTTACAGAGGCAAGACACGGTAAAACCACACCTGCAACATGCCACTTGCCACCCACTTTAATCTTTAATTATCAATCTTTCTTTACAAAGGAGACCTTTATGAATACCAAATGGCTTCTGACCATTCTCGTTCTTGCTTCATTCATAACCGCCTGCATCCCCACAACCCAGCCAGACATTGTGCTGGATAACACAGACCGGCTGGCGGGCACAACATGGCAGCTTGTCGAATATGGCAGCCCGGAACAACCGCAGCGGCCGTTACCCGGCACACAAATCACCCTTACCTTTCAGGACGGCCAGGCTGGCGGCAGTGCAAGCTGCAACAGCTACGGCGGCAGCTACACCCTCAACGGCAGCAAACTCACCCTGGGCGAAATGGCTATGACCGCCATGGCTTGTGTAGACGAAGCCATCATGACCCAGGAAAACGACTACATTGCCCTGCTCACATCTGCCCCATCTTTCCAAATTCGCCTGGGCAGCCAAAACGGGCTGGACACCCTCACGCTGACCAGCGACCAGGGGACGCTTGAATTTGAGGAACTAAAGCCGCTCTCACTGGAGGGCGTGGCGTGGCGGCTCGGCGGCCTGGCTGATGGCAGTGGGGCCGTTGTGTCTACGTGGGTAGATGAGCAAATTACACTGTTGTTTGCAGATGGCACGCTCTCTGGCAGTGCGGGCTGTAATCATTACAACGGCCGTTACCAGCTTGACGGCACAGAGCTAACCATTGGCCCGTTAGCCGCAACAGAAATGGCCTGTGACCCGGAACGAAACGAACGGGAGCAGCAATTTTTAACGGCACTGCAAAAAACAGCTTCTTTTGAGGCCACCTATCATGCCATTACCTTTTACGATGAAAACGGCCGTTTCCTGCTGACCATTCAACCCATCCCTCCAAAAGAGGAAGCCCTGTACGGCCGTGTGTGGGAAGTTGCCGCGCTGGAAACCGCCGACGGCCCCCTGCCTGCCCAGCCCAACATCCCCATCACCGCTCAATTTGTCGATGGCATCATTTGGGGCGATGGCGGCTGTAACCGCTACGCCGCCCCTTTTCACATTGCCCCGGCCAGCTTCTTGCTGCTGGTCGGCTCGGTAGACAAAGGGCAGCAAACCTGCGAAACGGCCGTTCAGCAAACCGAAGACACTTTCTTTACCCTGCTCTCAAACGTGGAATCCTACGCATTGGAAGAAGATCGCCTCGCGCTTTACACAGCAAGCGGCCAAATCAGCTTAACGCCAATGGGCTACACCACCTACGCCCCGCCCTTTGTCGCCCTGGCAGACGGCACGCGCTGTTCGCGTACGGCCGTAGACGACCCCGTAACAATAAACGACCTGCCGCGCACGTATTTTTGCAGCCAATCGGGGCAAACCATGCAGGTACTCTTTGGCCCGCTAACCCCCACAGAAAATGGCTGGCTGGCAAATCTGGCACAGTTATCCGGCATGGATGGCGATTTTACTGTCAACGATGTGTCGGAAGTGGTGGTAACGCTGCCTCAACCGTAACGGCCGTTTCCCGTTATTGCCTCCCACACCAAAATCCGCCATAATGCCGCCATGCAAACAAAAACCCAATTCATCCAACAATTACAAACAGTGTATGACCAATGGCAAGCCTTATTGGCACAAGTGCCGCCAGACCGCGTCCATGAACAGGGGGTAGACGGCCATTGGTCAGTGGCTGACCTTGTGTATCACATGGCCTGGTATGAACAGGAAATGGTCACCCTGCTCACCACGCTCACTCTGGCAGGTTCTCCCTGGTGGGCACTCCCCCACAATGAACGAAATGAGAAAATTTGGGAAGAAGCCCAGAAACGGCCGTATGCCACCATCACCCTCTCCGCCAACATCACCCACCAGGCCCTCATCGCCGCCCTAAACACCCTGCCAGAACAAGCCCTGCACACCGCCACAACCTTCACCAACATGCCCGCCACCTGGCAGCCAATCGACATCCTGGCCCAAAACAGCACCATCCACTACCAGCAGCACATCCCCGCCCTGCAAACATGGCTCAACAACCAATTAACCAATAACAAATAACAAAACCCCACCCCTTTTAATCTTTAATCTTAAATCTTAAATCTTTAATCTTTAACCAGGAGTAACCCAATGACAAAACCAAACTGGAAAACAGTCAAAGAATACCAGGACATCACCTACAAAAAAGCAGATGGCGTTGCCCGCATCGCCTTCAACCGCCCCGAAGTACGCAATGCCTTCCGCCCCAAAACCGTCGCCGAACTGTACGAAGCCTTCCTCGATGCCCGCGAAGACACCTCTATCGGCGTTGTCCTGCTGTCTGGCGAAGGCCCCTCCCCAAAAGATGGTGTGTACGCCTTTTGCAGCGGCGGCGACCAGCGCACACGCGGCCACCAGGGCTACGTAGACGACGACGGCATGCCTCGTCTCAACATTCTGGAAGTACAGCGGCTCATCCGGTTCATGCCCAAAGTCGTCATCGCCGTCGTGCCGGGATGGGCAGTTGGCGGTGGGCACAGTCTCCACGTTGTTTGCGATTTGACTTTAGCCAGCAAAGAACACGCCATCTTCAAACAAACCGACGCCGACGTCACCAGCTTTGACGGCGGCTACGGTTCTGCGTATCTGGCTAAAATGGTTGGGCAAAAACGTGCCCGCGAAATTTTCTTCCTGGGAAGAAACTATTCCGCACAAGAAGCCTATGAGATGGGGATGGTCAATGCCGTCATTCCGCATGATGAGCTGGAAGATACAGCGTACCAGTGGGCACAAGAAATTCTGGCAAAATCGCCTACTTCCATCAAAATGCTCAAATTTGCCATGAATTTAACGGATGATGGCATGGTGGGGCAGCAAATTTTTGCCGGTGAAGCCACGCGTCTGGCTTATATGACAGATGAGGCAAAAGAAGGACGAAATGCCTTTTTGGA
>CAZRIB010000057.1:0-13855 GCA_964600035.1 uncultured Ardenticatenaceae bacterium
TGCCACTTGTCCATCAATCTTTAATTATTCCTTGTGCCAGTAGGGTGTAAAAGTTGTGTTGGTTGAAAATGCTAGTGTAGAGTTAAAAAACACAGTTGCCGCACTGTTTTCAGAAGTGTTGGGGGGTATTTCTGTCGGAGTAGATGACGACTTTTTTTTGTTGGGGGGGCACTCACTGGCGGCCACGCAGGCTGCCAGCCGTATTCGAGAACAGTTTGGGGTGGACGTACCGGTTTCGGTTTTGTTTACCCATCCAACGGCGGCGGCTCTGGCAGACTATTTGTCTGGTTTGGGCACGGCCGTTTCCCCACAACCACAGCCCCTTACGCTCACCGACCGCAGCCAGCCGCTTCCATTGTCCTTTGCTCAGCAGCGCCTGTGGTTTTTGCACCATCTGCAAAGCCCGGAACTGCCTGCCTACACCCTTCTCTCCGCTTATCACCTGGACGGTGTGCTGGATGTTCGCGCATTGCATGATGCACTGAACCGGATTGTTGCCCGGCATGAAAGTTTGCGCACCACATTTACGGCCGTAAACGGCCGTCCCCAGCAGCACATCGCCCCCAACTTATCCCTGCCGCTGCCCCTCATCGACCTTTCCGGCACACCCGCCGCAGAACAAGCCGCCCAGACCCAAGCCCTCGCCTTAAAAGAAGCACAGCGCACTTTTGACCTGGAAAGCGGGCCGCTTGTGCGTGTCACCCTCATTCGGCAGGCAGAAGACCGTCATGTGCTGCTGGCTGCCATGCACCACATCATCTCCGATGGCTGGTCTGAGGGGGTGTTTGCCCGTGAGCTGGCGCTGTTTTACCAGCAGATTACGCGGGGAACGGCCGTTTCCTTGCCCGAATTAACCTGGCAATATGCCGACTACACCCTCTGGCAGCGTGCCCATTTGCAGGGCGACACACTGGACAAACAGTTAGCCTATTGGCGGCAGCAGCTTGGTGGCAAACTGCCGGTGTTGGAACTGCCCACAGACCACCCAAGAACGGCCGTGCCGTCATTTCGCGGCGGGCGTGTACGGCTGCACATACCATCCGGCATTGCTGACCGGTTAAACCAGTTAAGCAAAGAACAGGGCTGCACCCTGTACATGACCCTGCTGGCGGCATTTAACGTACTGCTTCACCGGTACAGCAGTCAAAACGACATTCTGGTTGGCTCACCAATTGCCAACCGGCGCCGCGCAGAAACAGAGCCGCTCATCGGTTTCTTTGTCAACACGCTGGTCATGCGCACCCGTTTTGATGGAGACCCCACCTTTTTAGCCCTGTTACAGCAAGTGAAAGCCACAACTTTGGCCGCTTATGACCATCAGGATGTGCCTTTTGAAAAGTTAGTGGAACTGCTTCAACCGGAGCGCCAGCTAAGTACCAATCCCTTGTTTCAGGTTGTCTTTTCTTTGCAAGATGTCCCCTTTACCGTGCCGGATATGGGCGATGTCTCCCTGCGCCATGAAGAGATCGACAACGGCACAGCCAAATTTGATTTGACTTTGCTCATGGAGTCGGTGGCGGATGGCTTGATGGGCATTTTTGAATACAACAGCGACATTTTTGAGGAAGCAACCATCCGGCGCATGGTTCGCCATTGGCAGGTGCTGTTGGCGGCCATTGTCCAAAATCCGGAACTGCCGGTTTCCCGTTTGCCTTTGCTGCCAGAGGATGAGCGGCAGCAGGTGTTGTTTGGCTGGAATGAGACGGATGCGGTTTTTCCTGTGCCGGGCTGTATTCATGCGCTGGTTGAGGAATGGGCAGAACGGACACCGGAGAAAACGGCCGTTTCCTTCAACAACCAGCACCTCACCTACCGCCAGCTAAACGAACGTGCCAACATCCTTGCCCATTACCTGCAAACCCAAGGCGTTGGGCCAGATGTGCTGGTTGGGCTTTATCTGGAGCGGTCGCTGGAGATGGTCGTTGCCATTTTGGGTGTGCTTAAAGCTGGCGGGGCTTACGTGCCAATGGATGTGGCCTATCCGCCGGAACGGGTGGCCTTTATGCTGGACGATGCCCAAATGGCCGTTTTGCTCACCCAAAGCGATTTGCACGACAAGCTGCCGGAAACAGATATTGCCACCATTTGTCTGGACCGCGATTGGCCGATGCTGGAAACGGCCGTGTCCCACAACACCCACAACCCCGTCAACAGCGTCATGCCCCATCACCTGGCCTATGTCATTTACACCTCCGGCTCCACAGGCAAGCCCAAAGGCGTGTTGGTGACCCATGAAAATGTCGTGCGCCTCTTTACCGCCACAGACCAGTGGTATCACTTCAACGAAAATGACGTGTGGACATTGTTCCACTCCTACGCCTTTGACTTTTCCGTGTGGGAAATCTGGGGCGCGCTTTGTTACGGCGGACGGCTGGTTGTTGTGCCTTATCTGGTCAGCCGTTCACCCGTTGATTTTTACCGGTTGTTGGCCGCAGAAGGGGTGACCGTGCTTAATCAAACCCCGTCGGCGTTTCGCCAGCTCATGCGGGCGGAAGAGGCCGTAGGCGCAGACCCAAATTTGGCGCTGCGGCTGGTTATTTTTGGCGGCGAGGCGTTGGAACTGCAAAGTTTGCAGCCCTGGTTTAGCCGTCATGGTGATGAACGGCCGTTACTGGTCAATATGTACGGCATCACCGAAACAACCGTCCACGTCACCTACCGCCCCATTCGCCAAAGCGACCTGCAAACCGCCACCGGCAGCGTCATTGGCCGGGCAATTCCCGACTTGCAGTTGTACATTTTGGATGCCCACCAACAGCCTGTCCCCATTGGCGTGACCGGTGAAATTTATGTGGGCGGGGCTGGCGTGACCCGCGGTTACCTGAACCGGCCAGAATTAACTGAACAACGCTTTGTGCCCGACCCGTTTTTGCCCGGGAACGGCCGTAAACTATACCGTTCCGGCGATTTGGCGCGATGGCTGCCCAACGGCGATGTGGAATACCGGGGACGCATCGACCATCAGGTCAAAATACGCGGTTTTCGCATCGAGTTGGGCGAAATTGAAGCCCGTCTGGCCACCCACCCGGCCGTGCGGGAAGTGCTGGTAATGGCCACCGAGAGCGCAGCGGCAGAAGAAAAAGCAGGTGAAAAGCGGCTGGTTGCCTACGTGGTTTGTCCCGATTACGTACCGTCCGTTGCCGAACTGCGGCAGCACCTGCGGGAAACATTGCCGGAATATATGCTGCCCGCTGCATTCGTCTTTTTGGACCAATTCCCCCTCACCACCAATGGCAAGATTGACCGCCGTGCCCTGCCTGCCCCTACCGGGGAGCGGGATGAGCGGTATCAGACCTTTGTGCCGCCGCAGACCCCGACGGAGCAAGATTTGGCCGCCGTGTGGGCGGACGTGCTGGGTGTCGATCGGGTTGGCATTCACGACAACTTTTTTGATTTGGGCGGCGATTCGATTTTGTCTATCCAGGTGTTGGCGGCGGCTCAGGCCAGAGGGTATCAACTGACGCTGGCCGAGTTGTTCCAGCATCAGACCATTGCTGAGCTGGCGCAGGTGGTGAAGGTCATCGCTGGCGTGGCCGACACGGCCGTTTCCCCGTCTGCGGCTGCTTCCGCCCCATTTGGCCTCATCAGCGAAACCGACCGCCAGACCATGCCGCCAGATGTGGAAGATGCTTACCCACTGTCTGAATTGCAAGCCGGGATGATTTTCCACAGCGAGTATGACCCGGAATCGGCCGTTTACCTGAATGTGACGATAATGAAGATTGCCGCGCCATTTGATGCCCGGGCAATGGAAACGGCCGTTTCCCAACTCATTGCCCGCCACCCCATCCTGCGCACATCCTTTGACCTGCACAGCTACAGCCAGCCCCTACAGCTCGTTCATAAAAACGTGACCCTGCCCCTTTACCTGGCAGATTGGCGCAGCCGCACACCTGCCGAACAAGAAAAATTAACAGCCGACTGGCTGGAACAGGAACGCGCACGAAAATTTCAGTGGCATCAAGCCCCACTCATCCGCTTCCATGTTCACCGGCTGACAGACAACACTTTCCACTTTGCCTATGCGGAACACCACGCCATTTTAGATGGGTGGAGCGTTGCCGCCATGACCGCCGAACTGTTCCGGCTGTATGATGCGGCGCTGCACGACAAGCCGCTGCCAACAGACCATACAGACAGCTCTGCATTTCGAGACTTTATTGCGCTGGAACAGACTGTTTTGCATGATGCGGCGCAAAAGGCGTTTTGGCAGGAAGTGCTGGCGGGCAGTACGGTGACCCGTGTGCCAGCCTGGCCGATGGCTGAACAGGATAAAAAGCAGCAGCCTTATGCCACGGCCGAATTTGTGTTGGATTTGCCGGATGAACAGGTAACGGCCGTTCACAACTTTGCCCGGCAGGCTGGCGTTTCGCTCAAACAAGCCCTGTTAGCGGCCCACATTGCCATGATGCGCACCCTCAGCGGCAGCCGCGATGTGTTGACTGGTTTGGTGAGTAACGGCCGTCTTGAACAAACAGGCGGCGACAAAACGCTGGGATTGTTTCTGAACACCCTGCCATTCCGGCTGCAAATTGGGCAGCAAAATTGGCTGGCACTGGCACAGGAAACCGCCCGCCAGGAACAAGCCCTCCTGCCATACCGCCGCTTTCCCCTGCCGGAAATCCAGCGTTTGCATGGCAGTGAATCGCTCATTACAACCGCGTTCAACTTTGTTCACTTTCATGTGGTTCATGACACATTTGCCGAAACAGGACTTTCCCTGTTGGAAGAGCGGGTTTATGGCAGCACCAACTTTGATTTTGCGGTGAATTTTGCGGTGATGCCGGAAAGCGGCTCACTGCGCCTGTTGATTGAGTACAACACGGCCGTTTACCCGCCCGAACAAATCGAAACCATTGCCACCTATTACCGGCAAACAATACAAAACATGACCCGCCAGCCAGAGCAGTTGGTGACAGACAGCTCCCCCTTGTCAGAGGAAGAGCGGCTCCGGCTTTTGTACCAATGGCAGGGCAAAAAAGTGCCTGTCAGCGGACTGGTACATGATTTGTTTGCAAAGCAGGCAGCAGAGACACCAACGGCCGCTGCTGTTCATTACCATGACGAGACACTGACCTATGACCAGCTTAACCGGCGTGCCAACCAGCTTGCCCATTTTTTGCAGGCACAAGGGATTGGCCCGGAAAAGCGAACGGCCGTATTTATTGAACGGTCGCTGGACATGGCAGTGGCGGCGCTGGCTGTTCTCAAGGCGGGTGGCGCTTATTTACCGGTTGATACCAACTATCCCCCGGAGCGGGTGGCCTACATGCTGGCCGATGCCGGTGTGACACTTGTGCTGTCCCATGCCGAAACGGCTCAGAAATTACCGGACATTTCTGCGCCCGTTGTGGCACTGGATATGGTTTGGCCGGAGATTGAGACTTACCCGGAAGATAACCCGGAAACGGCCGTGCAGCCCGAAAACGCCGCCTACATCATCTACACCTCCGGCTCCACCGGCAAGCCCAAAGGCGTTGTCGTCACCCATCGCGGCATTCCCAATTTGGCACGTGTGCAGGGGCGCGGCTTTGCCATCACCCCGGAAAGCCGTGTGCTGCAATTTGCGGCCTTTGGTTTCGATGCCTCTGTTTCTGAAATGTTCGGAACATGGCTGAACGGGGCAGCCCTTGTTCTGGCTGATGCTGCTGAATTACTGCCCGGCGCTGGCTTGAGACAGCTCATTGCCAGCCAGCAAGTCTCTGTGGTGACCCTGCCGCCTTCGGCATTGGCTGTCATGGATCCCACAGAGTATCCGTCGCTGAAAAGTGTAATCTCTGCGGGAGAGGCTTGTACGCCGGAAGTGGTGGCACGTTGGGCAAACGGCCGTTACTTTGTCAACGGCTATGGCCCAACAGAAGCAACCGTTTGTACCACCCTCGCCGTTTTGCAAGGCGACACGGCCGAATCGCCCCCCATTGGCCGCCCCATTGACAACTTTGAGGTGTATGTGCTGGACGACACCATGCAGCTTGTGCCTGTTGGCGTGCCGGGCGAGTTGTACATTGGCGGTATTGGGCTGGCGCGCGGCTACCATAACCGGCCGGCGTTGACGGCCGAAAAGTTTGTGCCCCATCCCTTTAGCACAGAGCCGGGTGCGCGCCTGTACCGTACAGGCGACCTGGCTGCGTACCGGCCAGATGGTCAACTGGCTTTTTTGGGGCGAATTGACAGCCAGGTAAAGCTGCGCGGCTACCGGATTGAACTGGGTGAGATTGAAGCTGTGTTAAGCCGCCATGAAGCAGTGGTGCAAACGGCCGTTTTGCTGCGTGAAGATGCCCCCGGTTCTCCTCGATTGGTGGCTTATGTCGTGTCACGCCATCCCGTTACACCGTTGGCGCTGCGCCATTATCTGGAAACCCATTTGCCATACTACATGGTTCCGGCGCATTTTGAATTTTTGGCCTCAATGCCGCTCACGCCCAATGGCAAGATAGATAGAAAGGCACTGCCCAAGCCGGATTATGGCCGCACAAGCGGGGAACGGCCGTTTACAGCACCGCGCAATCCCACCGAAAAGGTGTTAGCCAGCATTTTTGCCGACGTGCTGCACGTGCCCCGCGTCAGTATTTACGACAATTTCTTTGATTTAGGCGGCCACTCTTTACTGGCTATTCAACTGGCCAGCCGCATCCGGGCCACCTTACGCACAGACCTGCCGTTAGCGATGTTATTTGATTTGCCAACGGTGGCCGAATTGGCCGAAGCAGTGATGAAGCAGCAGGATGTCATGCCTACCCGCCAAATTCAGCCGGAAAAGCGGGATGGCCTTTTGCCGCTTTCGTTTGGGCAAAAGCGGCTCTGGTTTGTGCAGCAGTTAGCCCCGGAAACGCCGGTTTTTAATGTGCCCATGGCTTTGCGCCTTTTCGGCCCATTGGATGTGACTGCGTTTACCCGAAGCTGCCAGGAGATTGTGAACCGTCATGAGGTGCTGCGGGCAAGGTTTACGGCCGTTGATGGTGTGCCCTACCAGCAAATACAACCGGTCCAAATGGTCTCTCTGCCTTTGCTGGACTTGTCGCTTCTTTCGGATAGTGCGCGAGAATCGGCTGTGGCCGCGCAAATGCAGGCGGAGTTTGAACGGCCGTTTAACCTGGAAACAGGGCCAATGCTGCGGTTCAAACTGCTGCGGCTGGCCCCGGAAGAACATATTTTCATCGTCACCATTCACCACATTGTGTTTGATGGCTGGTCGGTAAAGGTGCTGCTGCAAGAGCTGGCTGTGCTGTATGATGCCTACCGGCAGGGGAAAACGGCCGTACTGCCGCCGCTTCCCATCCAATACACCGACTACGCCCATTGGCAGCAAACCTGGCTGGATGATGCCCACCTGCAAAAGTTGGCAGCCTATTGGCGTACCCAGATACCGGCATCTCTGCCGCATTTGTCCTTGCCTACTGACCATCCCCGCCCGGCCAAACGCTCCTACAAAGGCGGTGTTGTCCATTTCAAACTGACATCGACTTTGTCCAGCCGGTTGAAAGCACTTGGTCAGCGTGCCGGAACCACGCTGTTTATGACCCTGTTGGCAGCATTTCAAACGCTGCTGCACCGTTACAGTGGGCAGAATGACATTCTGGTGGGGTCGCCTACAGCCAACCGCATCCCGCCAGAGGTGGAAGGGCTGATTGGCTTTTTTGTGAACACCCTTGTGCTGCGTGCCAATTTTGAGGACGCGCCCACGTTTTTGGATGTGCTGCGACAGGTGCGGCAAACGACACTTTCGGCTTATGACCACCAGGCTATGCCTTATGAAAAATTGGTTGAGATGCTAAACCCTGCCCGCCAACAGGGACAGGATGCTTTGTTCCAGGTGATGTTTGTGCTGCAAAATGCCGATGAGATAGTGGCGCAGTTGGGCGATTTGACCGTTACGCCGCTGTCAGCAGAGATGTCTACGGCCGAAAATGAGTTAACCCTTTCTATGGCGGAGGAGGGGGATAGTTTGGTGGGACATTTGGTGTATGCCGTTGATTTGTTTGAGCGGGAAACGATTGAGCGGTTGGCCGGGCATTTTCAGACGCTGCTGCAAGCCATTGCCGCATTTCCGGAAAAGCGGGTGGATTCTTTGAATTTGCTGCCGGTACATGAGCGGTATTTGCTGCTGGATGAGTGGGCTTACGGCCGTATTCGGGATTGGCCTACACCGGACACGTCATTTGTGCATGACCTGTTCTCGCAGATGGCAAAGATGCAGCCAACGGCCGTTGCCATTCAGACGGATGAGGAAAGCTGGACCTATGCCGAACTGGAAAAACGGGCAAACCAGTTAGCCCATTACTTCCGCCAATTGGGAGTTGGGCCAGACAGCGTGGTGGCGGTGTATCAGAACCGGACTGCGCGAATTGTGCTAACTATGCTGGCCGTGTTTAAGGCGGGCGGTGTCTTTTTGCCACTGGATCCGGCACTGCCGCCGGAACGCATTAATTATATGCTGGCTGATTCGGAAACGGCCGTTATCGCTTGCAGCAAAAGCCTGAAAACAAATTTACCTTCATTGAATGTGCCGGTTGTTTCAGTAGATGATCCGCAAACAGAGAAGGCGTGGTACACATTACCGGAGCAGCCCCCGGCCACCGTCATCAAACCAGAAAACGGGGCTTACCTCATTTACACATCCGGTTCAACGGGCACACCAAAAGGCGTGCTGGTCTCACATCGGGCGTACTGTTACCACGTGGCGCGGATGGCGCACCTTTACAAGGTCACTCCCGACGACAAGCTGCTGCAATTTTTCTCGTTTAGCTTTGACCCGGCGCTGGAACAGGTGATGATGGCCTTGTCGCGTGGGGCGGCGTTGTATTTGCGCGGGGATGAACTGTGGAATCCGCAGGAGTTGTACCAGCGTGTGGAAAAGCACGGTATTACGGTGATGGCACTGCCCACTGCGTACTGGCATCAATTGGCCTGGGCGTGGAGACGTATGCCTGGGCAAAACGGCCGTTTCCCTCTGCGGCTGGTGGACATTGGCGGCGAATTGATGTCCCTGGATGCTTTACACCGGTGGCAGGCCATTCAACCGCCGCACATGGTTTTGCACAATGTGTATGGGCCAACAGAAACCACAATTTCTGCTACGCTTTTGCAAATTTCCCATGACACGCAGTTGTCGGCTAACAGTATTGGCTGTCCTATTACTGGGAAGCGTGTATATATTTTGGACGGGCGCATGGAGCCTGTTCCCATTGGCGTTTCCGGGGAGTTGTATGTTGGCGGTGATGGGCTGGCACGCGGGTATTGGAAACGGCCGTCCCAAACAGCCGCCGCCTTCATTCCCGATCCCTTTGCCAAAGAACCCGGCGCGCGGCTGTACCGCACAGGCGACCTGGCGCGATGGCTGCCCAACGGCCAGATAGAATTTTTGGGACGAATTGACCAACAAGTCAAAATTCGGGGTTACCGTATTGAACTGGGCGAGATTGAAGCCCATTTAATGCAGCACAACGCCGTGCAAACGGCACTGGTGCTGGCTGTGGATGATGGCACACAAGATAAGCGGCTGGTGGCTTATGTTGTGCCGAATAAAGGGCGTACATCGGCAGAACTGCCTGCTTTGCTGCGGCATGCCTTACAGCAAAATTTGCCCGCTTACATGGTTCCGGCGGCGGTTGTGGTGCTGGATGCACTGCCTGTTACGCCAAATGGAAAGGTGGACCGGCTGGCGCTGCCTGTGCCGGAGGAGTGGGGTGGTACGGCCGTTTCTGAATTCATTCCACCCAGAAACGCGACCGAAAAACAGTTGGCGGCCATTTGGGAAGATGTGTTGGGTGTGAAGCCCATTGGCGTGTATAACAATTACTTTGACCTGGGCGGCCATTCCCTGCTGGCTGTGCAGTTGTTTGACCAGATTCAAAAGCGAATGGGTGCAGATTTGCCGTTGACGCTGCTGTTTGAAACGCCAACCATTGCCGGTTTGGCTGAACATATCAGCCAAGAAGCGCCGTCTGACTCAGGTATCCTTGTGCCCATTCAGCCGGAAGGGACAGAGCCGCCATTTTTCTGTGTGCATGGCGGGGCCGGGCATACGTTCCATTTTTATGAATTGGCAAAGCTGTTGGGCAAGAAACGGCCGTTTTTTGGCATACAGCCTTTAATGGACAAAAGTGGAACCAAAGCCGTTCATCATACAGTAGAAGAAATGGCGGCGTATTATGTGCAAGAAATCATGAAAGCACAGCCGGAAGGGCCATACCACATTGGCGGTTTTTGCTTTGGCGGCGTCATCGCCTATGAAATGGCGCGTCAGCTTCAGCAAGCCGGGCAAAAAGTGGCACTGCTGGCCTTGCTAGACCCCTCCGTGCCCATGAATGTGCCCGGTGTCGATGTCGTGGCGGCACAGTCGGCCATAAAACAAATAGAAACACTGGCCGAACGGGCTGGACGGCATCGCCAAAATATGGCAGAGAGAGGACTGGTTGGCAAAACCCGCTATGTGCAGAACAGCTTACAAAATCGCTGGTCTACGTTTAGGAACGAAGCCAAAATTTCCTGGCGGCATAGAGTAAATGCTGGTAAGGGGCTGTACATTCGTTTGCTCCTGGCATTGGGGCGGCCCATTCCCAGAACACTGCGGGATTTGTATTACACGGACTACGTTACCCAGTCTGCATTGGAACGGTATCATCCGGGGCGGTATCATGGGAAGGTGCTGCTCCTGCGTGCTGAACATGAAAATTACAGCGATTTAACGGCCGGATTCAGACAAATTGTTGATGGCGAGTTGGTGCTGCTGACGCTTCCGGGAACCCATCTTGGGGTGTTGAAGCAGCCGTATGTGCGCCAGATGGCTGCCTATTTGCAAGAAGCGTTAGAGAAAAAGGAAGAAAACGATGGCGCGACCAATCTCTAATCTCCAATCCCTTTAATCATCAATCATCAATCATTATTATGCCAAACCAACCCTGGCTTTCTCCTCCATTAAAGTGGACGATTCCGGAAACGGCCGTTCACGTTTGGGCTGCCCGTTTAGACCGTCACCCGGCTGAATATGACCAATTTTGGATGCTGCTGGCCGCCGATGAACAAGCACGTGCCCAGCGCTTTTACTTTGAGCGAGACAGGCGGCATTATGTGGCGGCGCGGGGACTTTTGCGTACGTTTATTGCACATTATTTGGGTGGGGCGGCAGCGGCCGTTACCTTTGCTTACGGGCCACAGGGCAAACCCCAATTGGCCGACACAATGGGATTCGCGCAATTTGCTTTTAACGTTTCCCATGCGGCGGGCGTAGCCTTGTTTGCCTTTGGTTGGGGGCGGCAGTTGGGCGTAGATGTGGAAGCTGTACGCCTGCTGGATGATGCGGACGATGTTGCCAGACGGTTCTTTTCTGACACGGAGAACGCCGCTTATGCCACAGTACCGCCGGAACAAAAAGGACAGGCGTTTTTCAACTGCTGGACAAGAAAAGAGGCCTTCATCAAAGCAATTGGCGAAGGCCTCTCCCATCCGTTGAAAACGTTTGATGTTTCACTGCGTCCCGGTGAACCAGCTCGCTTGCTGCGCATAGATGGCAGCGAAACGGCCGCTTCCCGGTGGCAAATGATGTCGCTGGAACCGTATCCCGGCTATGTGGGCGCGGTGTTGGCCCAAGGGCAAGATTGGCAGCTTACCTGTTACCGCTGGCCTGATTGACGCCGCCAGAGCAAGGCCAGCAGTGCCAGCACCCCGGCCATGATAGCCCAACGTTTGTTTTGTGTTTGCTGGTGGGCGGGGACGCCTTTGGCCATGACGGGGATTTTTGCCAGTTTAACGGCCGTTTCCGCCTGCACCTCCGCAAACAATTCAGGGTCACGCCTGAACTCCTCCGCCAGCGCCCGCTTGTGGGCTAAATCTTCTTCCGTCAGATATTTGTCAAACGAACGCAAACCCGACAACTGGAATTGATGCTTCTTGAACAGGCGGTAAATCTCCTTTACACGCTCCATCGTGATATTGCGGCCAAGTGTGTAATCCTCAAACCGGCCTTCCATTGCCAGCAGCGCCGTTTCTGCCAGACAGGCATACGCCACCCCAGGCGGCAGACCAATGTCATAGCCAAAATTAATATCGCCGGGAATCAACACTTCGCCGCTTTCAATCACCAATACATCCGGGCGTAACGCAGCCTCCTGTTCGCTGATGTCGGGCGGGCGGGCAACATCGCAGATAACTGCCCCTGGCTTGCACTTGGTTATATCAATAATGCGCTGGCCAAAGGCCGAAGTAGCGGTAATGATCAAATCGCAGTCTCCCAAATGGTCGTCTGGTTTTGTGGCAATGGCAACCTTTGCGCCGGGGGTTTCTGCTTGAATGGTGCGCTTTAGTTCAATGAGGCGTTCCGGTTCAATGGAAACCAGCACCACGTCAAAAATAGCCTGTGCGATCAGCCGGGCGCAAACCGAACCAATAGAGCCTGTTGCCCCGATGACCATCGCTTTTCCTTTGGTCAGGTCGGTTGCACCCATTTTGATGACAGCTTGTTTGGCAGCTTCTAATGTGGCGGCAACGGTCAGGCTGTTGCCGCTGGTAATGGCAATGTCGGATTCGTGGGCAACGGTGATACCGGCATCGCCGACAACGCTTGTGAAAGCGCCCAGCCCCATGATGCGTGCCCCCTTGCGCTGTGACATGCGGGCGGCGGCATTAAGGCGGTTGTAGGTGAATCGTTCGCCGTGCTTCATCATTTGGCGGGGTGTTGCCCCCAGGCTGTAGAGGTAGCCTTCGATGCGTTGGCCGGTCGTGGGGGATTGGCCGCCTGTGATGCGTGAGATGTAGATGGGGGGGATGTAGGCGGCGGCGGCTTCTACCAGTGAGTCGGGCAGGTAACGGGTCCAGCGGAACCAGGGGTGTTTGTGGATGAAGCTGACATTGAGCGGATGGATGACGAATGAGAAGCGGTTGATGTTGGCTTCTTCCGGCTGGAGGTAGCGAATGGCTGGTGTCCATTCGATTTCGGCCAGGAGGTCGAGGTAGGTGTCTTCGGTGAGGGGGGCGCTGGCATCTTTACGCAGGGCGACGAGGATGGCTTCGATTACGGCCGTTGACCATCGGCCAAGCGTTTCATCTTCCCGCAGGGTAGGCATGAGTGTGACCAGGATAGAAGCACCACGCTGCGCCAAATCGGCGGCATCCTCTTCTGTTGCCCGATCCACGACAATGGTTTTGCGTTTCAGCGTGGGCGGTGCAAACCGGCGAATCGCGCCAATATCTCCGGCCAGCACGTCTGCCGACTCAAATGCATCTGTGTAGATGGGCACATCGGGCAGTCCGGCTGGCGGATGAATGACTGTAAATGGTTCATTTTTCAGCCGGTCTAATGTAATGCCCGCCACCTGGGACAATGTTTGGCGGCTGCCGACACCGGGCACGCTGGGCAGTCCAAAGTAGATGAAGGGGTCGGCGTAGGTCAGGCTGCTGCCACGTCTTTCCAGAGCGCGAGCCAGCCCATTGTGGTTAACGCCGGGAACCATCAGGATGCGTTTCTGGCTGAAGATGCCGGGTTCGGCGCGGTCTGCCAGGGTGACGCCCCATCTTTCGAGACTGGCACGAATGCCTTGCCCATCGACAACGGGTGTTTGTTTGGCAAAGTATTGCAATGCCTGACCAATGGCGTGAGGGCGTTTGGCTGGCCCTAGTTCCAGGGTGGCCGGGAGGCCGTCCAAGCCAATGGCATCAAAGTGGCCGTCGTGTGTGGTGAGGAGTGTTTGGACTTGTTCGATGCTTTGGTTGCAGCCGATGCGGGTGAGGTGGATGTTTTGGCCTAAAAAATGGACGGTTTCTTCGGTTTGGGTGTCACTGAGGTCGATGATGAGTACTTTTTTCATGGACAGTTCCTTGAATTGCTGGTTTGGGATTGGAGTATGAAATGATTGCTTAG
>CAZRIB010000058.1:0-13848 GCA_964600035.1 uncultured Ardenticatenaceae bacterium
AAGCGCCATTGTTTTAGTCGTTGGCGGCTGATGAGGAGGATGAGCATGGGCAGTACGGCCGTTAATGGCATGCCAAATATCACCAAAAAGTGAGCCAGGCGGGTGGGTTTCATGAGCATGGGCAGTAAGTAAGGCGCGCCAGCCTGGGAGCTAAAGCCAATGTAGAAGGGCAGGTACAGCAGGAAGGAGGGCACGGCAATGGCGACGGCCAGCGCGGCTGTATTGGCGGTGAGTGTGGCATGCCATCCTTTGCTTTGCCAATGGCCTAAAAAGTAGGCGGCTACGACCACAAAGAGGTGGATGAGGACGTCCCAGGTGTTGAGGAAGGAGAGGCCGCCCAGGGTGATGACTGTGAACCAGAATAGGGGGTCTTTGGGAAACGGCCGTAACGCATCCTGCCACCTGTCATTGCGTGCAGAGGCATGGGCGCGGAGATACCACAACAAAGCTACTGCCAGTGAGAGGAAGGCAAATGGCAAGGCCAGAACATGAGGGTGCATGTCACCTAGAATAAAGCTGAAGCCGGGAAATTCAGCGATGGGTTCCAATCCTTCTTCTGCCTGCCCGGAAAGGTGGTATTCGTGGATGACGCGGGAGGAGCGCCACCACCACCATGCGGTGCTGTCGTAGCGGGGTGCGGCTTCTGCGACGGGTGGGGTGTTGATGTCGCGAATGTCGAGCCATTCCCAAAATGCCGGGGAGCCGATGGCGTTGGCGTGGGCGATTTCCAGGGTGATTTGTTGGTTGCCGGCGAGGGGCAGGGCGATGGCGGCGGCGATGCCCAGGATGATGGCGTGTGAGCGACGGCCGTTTAGGGCGACGAGGTTGTAGACGAGACCATATGCCCCAACGGCCGTACCAGCGGCCAGCCAGGCAATGCCTAAATTAAAGGCGATATATTCGGGCACGACGGCCAGCCGTGCCAGCACAGAAGTCATGACGTAGCCAAAGTAATAGTAGCTAATGGCATAACCTGAAAGCCAGGGGTCAAGCGGGGGAAAGGTGGGCGTGCGGCCAACGGCGTTGAGGAAGGCGAATTCCATTGGCTTTTCGGTGGCGGAGATGGCGGGATTTTGGGCGCGCACCCATACCCAGATGAGGAAGACGGCCGTAAACAGGAGTTCTGTTCTTAAAACCATCCCCTTGTTTGCCAGCAGCCATTCACCCAGCCCGCCGCCTTGCCGATTAGCCAGCCACAGGGAGAGGACGGCCACGATGACCAGTGCCAGTAAAATGCCTCCGACGTGGTTGGCGGTGAAGCCCAGACTGCCAAACAGCCAGAAAATGTAGCTAACCAGCAGTAAGCCGACCATTTTGGTGAAGGCGTACCCTCTATCAGGCAGGCGCTTGAAAATGGTGTATGTGAGCGGCGTAACGGCCGTGCCGAGTAACATCAGCACAGCCCACCAACGAAAAATTGCAAAAAATTCTGTCAAAGAAAGCATGGCTGTTCAAAAATGGATATTGAGAATGGATAATTGAGAATGGATAATTGAGAATTGTGAATTGTGAGTTGACTGCTCCGAAAAAAGTCACGAATTACACGAATTTTCTCTCTGGCGTTTCTTTGCGCTCTTTGCGGGCTTTGTGGTTTTTTCAGTAGACTCATAATTGTATTACGTCAGAAAGCGCTCCATTATCCATTATCCATTATTCATTCTCCATTCTCCATCTTCACTTTATAAATACTCGTTCCTTCATTTCGGTAAATTTCTTCCAGATAACCCATTTCTGTCATTAAATCAAATTTAAGCAGGCCGTCCGGCGCGTAGTAGACCCATTCTAGCTGCCCTACGTAGATATAGCCCACGTCATACTTTTTCAAAAAGGCCAGCGCTTCAGGGATGGATGTCGTGTTGTAAAAATGGTTGACATCAGCAATGCGGGCGGAGACCAGTGTGCCGGGAATGACGGCGCGCTGCTGCCGCTGGTGCCAGTCCCAGCCGACGACGGCGGGCAGGCCTGTGTACATGGCTACCCGGTTGGTAATGGTGCGGTATGGACTAAACCCGGGGTTGCTGTGGCTGTGGCCTTCGGCAATGACGGGTGAGCCTTCTATATTTCGCTGTATCCATTTGATGGCTTCGTAATCATATTTGAGCGGCACCATTGCGCCGTTGTCGCCATATTCTACATAGGGCATAAAGGCCATGCCGTCCAGTGTATGTGGTGCATCCGGGTTCATGCGAATGGCCCATTTGGCACGTGTGGCTAACAGCGGGTACAGCAGTGCCAGCCCTATCATCAGGGCTGCGGCGGCTTTCCAAAGGCGGCCGGTGCCTTGTTTTCTTTTTTGGATGGCAGGCCATGCCCAAACGGCCGTTACGCCTCCCACCACACTCAACAGCAGCCACACCTGCATGTAAAACTTAAATAC
Source organism: uncultured Ardenticatenaceae bacterium (assembly GCA_964600035.1). GTDB lineage: Bacteria > Chloroflexota > Anaerolineae > Promineifilales > Promineifilaceae > CAZRIB01. The sequence goes on from CAZRIB010000058.1 coordinate 2,378, forward strand.
CGTGTTCATCCGGCCAATATCGCCATCGAGAACCAAAAATTCGACAAGCAGTGTCAAGCCAAGCGCCGAAGCGATGAGGATGAGCACCACGCGGCGGGCTGGCGGCAAACCGGGACGCAAACCCAGCAGTCCGGCAGTGACAATGAGCGTCAGGACAATGGGTGCTGTCCAATAGCCGCGCAGGTAGAGCAGTGCCAAAATGAGAACATACAATCCGAGGGCTGCCAGCAGGGGCAGTGCCAATGGCTGCCATTCTCGCAAGGTTTCATAGCGCAGGGTGCGTGTCCAGGCGCGAAATTCGCGTGCCAGGTGGGTGAGTATGAAAAGCAGGAAGAGGCCGTAAATGATGAGGTAGTCGCTCATTAATGTTTTTGCGCCGGGCCACAGGCTGAAGGATGTGTAGCCAACGCCGTAATTTTTGGCGTATGGCCAAAAGGTGATGATGGCGAGTCCAATGAAGGTGATGAGGCGTACGGCCGTTTCGCCGAGCATGGGCAGCGAGAAACGGCCGTATTGCCGGTACACAAAATAAGCGACACCCAACCCGCCAATTACCAGATACGTCGGCCAATCCCACGTATTGGTGGCACGCAAAACACCCACAGCAATGCCGCCCACCAGCCAGGTGAGAATTGAAGGCTGATGATCAAAGATTAAAGAATGCTGGTTGAAGCCTGCTTCTTTAATTTTTAATCTTAAATCTTTAACCCTTGCTCCCAGTGCCAGCGACACCGCCCAGCCTAATGCCAGAAGCTGCAGCGGCATACTAATCATGTGGGCATGGAGGTCGCCATACAAAAAGGTGAAAAACGGGAATTCTGTGATGGGCTGGGTTTCGCCAGCAGGCACTTGAATGGCGCGTGTGGCCGTCCAGAACCAGTCGCCGGGATAGAGGGGGGAGGGCTGGCCGCTGAGGATGCGGATGCCACCATCCAGGGTGCGGATGGCACTGCCGATGAGCGGTACACTTTCTTCCAGCAACGTGCTGCCCGCCCGATACCATGCCGCCATGATGACCCGTATTTCGGCCAGATTGCCCAGTAAGACAGCCAGGGCAGTGGCGATAAGTCCGGCGATGATGGCCTGTTTCCAATGCCGGCTGTTGTTGGCGGCGGTCAGGTTGTAGGCCATGCTGAATGCCCCTAATCCCGTAAAGCTGAACAGCATGGGCAGGATGAGGTTGTAGGCAATGGTGGGAGGGATGGCCAGCAGTTTGGTTATTGCGCCGACGTAGACAAAGCCGTAGTAGTAGTAGTTGATGTAGCCGCCCGCAAACCAGGGGTCGTAGGGTGGGAAGTAGGTGGATTTGAGAACGGCCGTAAAATAGGACAAATCCATTGGCTTTTCACCGCCCCAAATGACATCCCACACGTCCGGGTTGCCCAGGCGAATGCCAATGCCGATGAGGAACAGAATCAGGCCGACGGCTTCGATGATTAGCAGCAGACGGTATTGTTGGCGAATGAATGCGGCCAGGGAACGGCCGTGACGCACAGCCAGTACCACACTAACGAGAACCATCCCCAGCAAAACCCACAACAGCGTGCCGCGTGTATTCGGCAGCCATTGCAGCGAGGACAGAAGCCATCCCCCATAAGAGACAAGAAGCAGCGCCAAAATGCGAGAGAGCGCATACCCTTTGTCTGGCAGGCCGCCCAGCACAACAAAGGCAATGGGGAATGCCAACCAGCCCAGCGCAATGACAGCCAGCCACCACACCACGGCTGCCAGCACCGGATTTTGTGCCAACAGCCCATCTACCTGAAAAATTTCGGCAAATGTGCCGCCTGCTTGCTGGATGGCTGCCAGCGGCTTGGAGAGCATGAGGCCGTTAGGCGCTTGCGTGGCTTGCAGTGGATTGGTAAAGACAGCCCGGCTCAGGTCAATTTCTCCCAGCACGCGCACGGTATTTTCGTGGCTGTAATTTTCAGTTTTGGCAAATACCCACACCGGTGGATGGTCGTAGACGCTGAATGCTTCTTCGGCGGCAAGGTCTCCGGGCGGCGGCCAGCCAATTTCCGGCGGTGTGCCCCAGCTAAACTGCCCGGTTGTGTCGCTGATGTAGAGAGGGCCGATGTGGGGTGTGGCGTGGAATTGGGCGACGAGTTCAAAGCCCAGTTCGCCGGTGAAGAGGGCTTCGTAGTAGCGCATGGTCATGGGGTAAGTGAGCGGCAGGCGGTTGGTTGACCAGATGAATCGCTGGCTGCTGATGGGGATGTAGTCGGCTTCGTCGAGCCATTGAATCATGGCTTCGCGCTTTTCGGCTGTGTCCGGGTGGGGGATGGGGCGTTTGCCGCCGGTGACTTCGCTATAGTAGCTGCCGTAGGCGGCTTTTGTGCCGATGTCGGTTGGCAGGGAGTCGTCCCATTCTTCGTTAACCAGACGGCTGGTGTCTGCTTGCAGGCTGCCGCCGGCGATGAGTTCGATGGTGATTTGTTGGCTGCTGTTGGCGGGTACGGCCGTGTCGGGTAAATCAATGGTTACGCGCTGACGGGCTTCTTGCAAGGAGATGGTGCTGGTTGTGGCCGGGGCCTCCGGGGCATTGGGTAATGTGATTCGCAGGGTGTGGGTGGTGCTGTTTTCCAATGCTGTCAGGTAGTTGAGGCGAACGGCCGTTATGGTGCTGTCTTCTGGCAGGTTAAAAAAGAGGTTGAGCGGCGGGCCGCCGGGCACAAAGTCCCAGGCTTTGAGGGGGAGCTGGAGTTCCTGTGGGCCAACGGCCGTTTCATACAACAAAGTTGCCCCGCTTGGCACATTATCCAGCATCCATTCCGATGCCGCGATGCGGGTAACCGGTTCCCGGTAAATATCTACAAACGCATTGGCCCATAAAAATGTGGGGATGACCACGGCGGCCATCAACAACAATGCGCCAGCTTGTTTAAGCGGGCGACGGTTGGGGGCAGCACTGGCCTTTTGCCAGATGGTAACGAGTGCCCAGGCTCCTAACAGCAGCAGCGTGGGGTAAATGGGCAAAAAGTAGCGTACCGATTTAACCCAGCGTGTGCCCATGAAGAAAAAGTAGCCTCCGCTCCACAAAACGGGTAGGGCGTGGGCAGTCCAGCCGGGTTTTAAGCGGGCCAGCCGCCATAGTGCCCAGGCAAAGCCAAGCCATGCGGCCAGACCGGCGGCAATGCCCATGCCGTACAGCACCATGTTGGTAAGAGGGAAAAGGATGGCGTCCCGGTCTACCCACTGCAAGGCGGGCGGGAAGGTGGCTTCCGGGCTTTGCAGGCGCTGAATTTCTTCCATGTTGGCGCGCCACTGCGGATTGAAGCCGATGAGGGATTGGGCGGCGAGAATGAGCGGGCTGGGTTCCTGGCCGGTTGTGTTAAGGGCGGCTTGCCGGGCGATTTCGGCATCGGCAAAGGCGTAGGGTTGTGCCAGCCGGAAGGTGGCGATGGATGTGGCGGCGGCAAGCAGAACGCCGATGATAGCTAGTTGGAGGTCGAGTTTGCCAACGGCCGTTTTGAGATGGTCGAGGCTTGTGTGCCCGCGGTGTACCAGCCAGAGGATGGCGGCGACGGGGGCCATGCCTGCGACGGGGGCGACGTTGATGCGGGAGGCGGTAGCCAGTCCCAGGCCGAGTCCAAAAAGAACCCACCAGCGTGTTTTGTGGCGGGGCGGGTTGTCGCCAAATCCGGCTGCGCGGACGGCCGTGTAGAGGGTGAAGGTGGTGAGGGCGGCTGCCCAGTTGTCCATTGTGTAGAAATGGGATTGCTGGATGGGCATAACGGCCGTTGCCAGCAGCAGTGCCCCAAGCGCGCCAACCCGCCAGTCATAGAGGCGTTTGCCCATTAAAAAGAGGAGCAGAATGGAGAGTAAGTCCATTAGCCCGGAGAGGAAACGGCCGAACAGATGAATGCCGTTGTAGCTAAGGATGCTGCGCTGGCAGATGTCGGGCATGGTTTCCGGTTGGAAGAAGCCGCAGCCGTTGTTGGCCCATTCTGCCAGGTAGCGGGTGGCGGTCATGGGGAAGTTGCCGTAAACGTAAAAGCCTTGTCCCTGATTGTAGGGGTTGAGTGGGGATTCTGATGTGCGCAGGTAGGTGAATGGGTCGGAAACGGTTTGGATGGTGGCGGTGACGATGGTGAGGAAGCGTTCGTCGGGGTGCAGGTGGTGGTTGCCGTCCCAATCCAGGCCGGTGAAGCGGAAGTAGGCTCCGATGAGCAGGATGGGGATGATGAACAGGGTGGCGATGGTTTCGAAGGAGGGGCGGCGGGAGACGGCCGTTTCCTCTGGCTGGGTGGCTGTGGTTGGTGGCTGCTGTTCAGTTGGTATCGTGTTTGTCTGTTCCGCTGTCATGTTAATTGCTTGAAGATTGAAGATTAAATTGTTGTTTTTGGCTTGATGCCTGCTGTAACACAAGCTGAAAATTCTAACGGAAAATGGCGGAAATGCTAAGGTGTTGGGGTAAGCGGTAAGCGTTCAGTTGGTCAGCTAGTACCCGTAATCCGTAATTCATAATTCATAATTCGTAATTCGTAATTGGTTTGTTGGCTGCTGCGTATGTGAAGGTGACCGTAAACGGCCGTATGGGTGGGATACTTTTATGTCCAAGAATTTTGACACGAATAACACAAATGGCACGAATTAAAGTTATTCTCATTCGTGTCATTCGTGTTGGAATTTTTTAGCAAAGAGGTTCATGAAGGCGGGGCTGCTGGTGTTAGATGGAGCCGCCGGAAATTTGGATGAGCTGCAAGAGGGCATCGCGGTCGGTGATGGTGAATTTACGGCCGTTTACCTGCACCCAGCCATTGCGACGAAAACGCCCCAATGCCTTGTTGATGCTGACACGTGTTGCCCCCGTCATTTCTGCCAAATCCGTTTGGGTGAGTGAAATTTCGATGCGGATGTTGCCTTTTTTGTCTGCTGGTTTGCCGTGCTGTTCGGCAAGCTGTAAAAGCACACGTGCCAGTCGAGCGGGTAAATCCAGGAAGAAAATGTCGCTGATTTGATTGTTCAGGCGGCGAATGTGCTGTGCCAGTGTGTGCAGTACGTGCAGGGAAAAGTCGGGATTTTCTTTGATGTAGCGTATGAAATCTTCCCGGTGGAGGGTGAGGGCTTCGGTTTCGGTAATGGCTTCGGCCGTTGCCGAGCGTGGTGAGTCGTCGAGTAAGGCCAGTTCACCAAAAAAGTCACCCTGTCCCAGAATGGCTAGCAGGGCTTCGTGGCCTTCCGGGTTCGAGTGGGTGATTTTGACTTTACCTTTGGTAATCATGTAGAGGAGGCCGCCAGGGTCACCATGATGAAAGATGATTTGTCCGCTGGAAAAATGACGAACAACCAGGCGTGAGGCCAGTTCTTCAATTTCGCTGGGAGGTAATTGTGTAAAGAAAGGCACAAGCTGAAGAGCTTGGGCTGAATTTGTTTTCCTGCGCATGTGTCCTCTTCCTTCCTTGTGTGATGCGTGGATAGAGCCTGGCTGAGATGGGGGGTTAGTCGACGGCCGTATTATCCGTGGATGCTGACATTGTGTGTTCGGTATATTTTAATTTTATCTCATCATAAGCCTGCGCCAACCCGTTCCGAATTTGTCGCTTTAACCATTCTATTGGTAATTTGTTGGCGGGAAAATATGCCAATAACTCTGGCAAGTAGGCAGTTATTTCTTCGCGAGGTCTGCCTTGCTGTATGTGTTCCTCTATGTGGTTTACGATGAGCTGTATGTAATCAATGACCGGCTGGACGTCTGCGAGGGTGCAAACGGGGCCTCTGCCGGGCACGATGGCTTGTATGGGGTCTGGCCACTGTTGCAAGGCTTTTAGTGAGGCCAGCCATTCTAAAATGGAGCCATCACTCAGAAGAGGGTGGCCGTTGACTGTTATGGAATCGCCAACGAAGAGGATGCCTCTTTGAGGAATGTGTGCCCATATGCTTCCTCTTGCCGGGCCGGGCATGGCAATGGCGTGGATGTGGAGGATGCCCTTGTATATCCACATGTCTTTGCTGAAGCTGAGAGACGGCCGTTCAACGGGACTGTTGTGCAGGTCTCGCCCTTTTTCCTGGTTTCGCACCATGAGGCTTTCCAGGAGAGCGTGGGGGTATTTTTTGTCGTAGCTGTTGATTTTTTCGGCCGTGGCGGTTTGCACATACAATGGGGCATTTAGCCAGCGTGAATTAATAAGCCTGTCGCCATGGCTGTCGGTTAACAAGAGTGCTTGTGGCGGATGTGGGCTTAGCTGATGAATTTGCATGACCCAGTCCCGCGCATCTCTTGGGTATGAAGGCATGTCTATAACTATGGCGCCCCGCTCGGTTATGACCATGCCGACATTTACCCCATCGTACTCTGTGTCAACAAATACGTTGTCTGCTATTTTTTGGATCATTGGCTGTTCCTATTTGATTTGCCCACTTGCTAATTTGCCTGCCCGGTTCAAGATTTGTTGGAGCCGGTCAGTGGGGACTGCCGGGCCGCCTCCCTGAGCTTGAAATTCGCTGCCGCCGCCACCGCCGCCTTCCAGCATTTGTACGGCCGTTTTCAGCAGCACATCCATTTGCCCGGGTGCATCTTCCGATTTTGTGAAGAATAATGTTGTCTTGGGGCCAGCCAGTGCCAGCAGGGCTATCGTTTTGGGCTGCTTTGCCAAAATTTGCCCAACTTGCCGGACTTCATTGGCATTTCTGTCTGAAAATACGTGGGTGACAACGTTAATTTTGCCTTTTTTGGTACACGCCTCTAACAGCGATTGGGCTTCCAACTGCAAGACGATTTCTTGTTGTTGGCGCAGCGTGCGGTTGGCGTTTTTAAGTTCATCTTGCAGTTTGGTTATTGCAGGCAGGATGTCATTTGTGCCTGTGGTCAAATTGGTGGTGAGTTGGTTGATGATGCTGTTTTTGTAGCGGTAGTCGAGCAGGGCACGTTTGCCACACACAAATGAAACGCGCAGTTGTTCGCCGCGACGTTCGATTTTTGTAATTTTTATTTGGCCGACTGAGCCGCTGTTTTGGACGTGTGTGCCGCCACAGGCTGTCAGGTCAAAATCTTCTATTTCTATCAGCCTGAGTTTTCCGCGTTCAATAGGGGGAATTTTGCGGAGGGGTAGCTTTTTTGCCTGTTCCAGTGTGGCAAAGCGAATGTGTATGGGCCTGTTTTGCCAGACGATTTCGTTTGCCAATGTTTCTGCATCCTGAATTTGGGTGGCGGTCAGGTTGTTTGTGTGCAGGTCTATGGTGAGTGTGTTGTCGGTCAGGTGGAATCCGACGGTTTCTGCGCGGGCTGTCTGGATAAATGCCTGGGAGAGGATGTGTTGGCCTGTGTGCTGCTGCATGTGGTCGAATCGTCTGCCCCAGTTGATTTTGCCAACGACTTCTTCGCTCCAGATGTCGTCGGTTACCCAGTGAAGGATGGCGCCGTCGGTTGGGCGGATATCTACATGGGAAACGGCCGTTTTGTTTAACCATCCCGTGTCTGCTGGCTGTCCACCCGATTCTGGATAAAAATACGTCCTGTCCAGAACAATGGCTAATCCCTTTTTGTGGTGGACACGTTCGATGACGGCCGCCTGAAAGGTCGTTGTGTATGCATCTGTGTAGTAAAGTCTTTCTGTGATCATAGCGATGGCGGGGATTATAACGCAATTTATGAGAATGGTTGTAGTAGACATAAAAAAACTCCCGTCTGGGAGTTTTTATTCTTTAATAGGGGGCTTTGGCTTTAATAGGTTTGGGAAGATTTTATGACAGATGGTGATGCAGGTAATGTGAAGTTAAATCTTGCCCCACCGCCGGGCGCGTCGTCTACCCAGATACGGCCGTTATGCGCTTCTACCGCCAATCTACAAAATGCCAGCCCTAACCCAAGCCCCTTTGAGGTGGAATTATCGGGTAAGATGCGCTGGAACTTCTCAAAAATTGTCTTGCGATAGCGGGGAGGAATCCCCTTGCCCTGATCACTGACAGAAACCAAAACCTGCGACTTGTTTGGTACATATTTGGCTGAAATGGTTATTTTTTGACTGCCATTGCTGTATTTCAGCGCATTGTCTACCAAATTAATCAGGACGCGACGAATCATATCGGCATCGACATAAATATCTGGCAAATCATCCGGGATATTCCGCTCCAGGGAAATGTGCCGTTTTTCCAGATTAGGTGTTTCAATATCTTCCACATCCTGCACCAGGGAAAGAAGAGAGGTTTGCTGTATGGCTTCTTCTTTTAGAGGAGCGCCTGCTTCCAGGCGGTTAATGTCTAGCAAGGAATGTACCAATGTTTGTAACCGCTGGCTGCTTCTGGCCGCAATATCCAGCATCATATTCATCACTGAATTTTCATCGTCTGGTGGTATTTCTTGTGATAGCAGTTCCAGGCTGGAAATGACGTTGCCTAATGGACTTTGCAGGTCATGGAAGAGCATGGCTGTCAGGTCTTGGCGCATTTGCTCCAGCTCGACGTGTTTTGAGATGTCGTGGTGAATCCATTGGACGATGTCGTTACGGCCGTAACGAATCCGCTTCGCATACACCTCCACATGCGTCTTTTTCTCATTTTTGCCCAAAAGCTGGCTGTTAAACACACGTACCTCATCCACAGCCATCCGGTGCAAATCTGGCAGCCGGACATCACGCGGGTGAAGGTTGCGGATATTCATGTTTTGGGTTAACTCATCCACTGTGTAGCCAGAAAACACAACTGCCCGCCGGTTAACATCCAGAATCACCCCGTCCAAATCAGTCAAGAAAATGGGATCAACGCTATCCTGGAACAAACTGTTATAGCGTGCTTCCGCCTCCTGCGTTTTGGCAAATTGCTGTGCATTCCCAATGGCAGAGCTGGCGATATTGGCCAGATTAACCAGCAAATTCAAATCCTCATGCGTAAAATGACCCGAAGGAGGATTGATGGCTTGAATCGTCCCCAAAACTTCCCCTTTGAACTGCATGGGGGCGCATATCATGGCATGTGTTTCATAGCCGGTTAGTGTGTCGCCTTGAGTGTAAAACCGCTTGTCCTTGGATGTGTCATTGACCAAAACTGGTTCATGGTGTTCCACAACCCAGCCAGACAAGCCCTGGCTGATGGGCAGCCGAAGGCCCACAATTTCAGCACTGCCCATTCCCTCTGCAACCTGATAAACCAGTTCATTTGTTTCCTTGTTTACCAGCGCAATGGATAAGGCTTCCGCGTGGAGCAGATCATTCATTTGCGCCAACAGCGACTGCATAATTTCCTGAATATCTAAAGAGGAATTGATGATCCGGCTGGCTTCATGCAAAAGGGCAGAGATTTGTAACTGCCGCTGCGATTCTTCAAAAAGGCGGGCGTTTTCAATGGTACTGGCAGCTTGATTGGATATCGCATTGAGCAAATCGAGGTCGCGCACATCAAACTGGTTTATACCGGGCTTGTGAATGGTAATTGCCCCAATGGCTCTATCGCGTACGACAAAGGGTGTGCAAATAACAGACCAGGGTTCTAATGTGGTGGTGTGTCCAGGCCGCCGCAGCCAACGTTTGTCCAGACGGGTGTCATTGATAATGCTGGGTTCTTTAGTGCGTATCACCTGGCCTGCCAGCCCTTGTGACATTACATCATCAAGGAATTTGGAATTATGGGGTTCGCCGTTGGATGTGCTGTTTAACCAGGCACGCTCAATTTCCAACTCCCGGTTTACAACGATGATGCTGCCGTCATGGCCGTCCAGTTGTTTGACTGCAAGATTGAGGACACGGGGGAGGACAGTGCTCATTTGCAGCCCGTCTGCTTCGATATGCTTGAGCATATCGTTGACGATATATAGAGTTTGCAGCCTTTCGCTGGCGAATTTTTCGGTTGCTGTTTGCACTGTTTTTGTTGAAATGTATTTATCAATAGTTATTAACGACACTTTATCCCCTCGATTATACGGGATTTTGGGGATTCTCGAAATGGAGGAAACCCTTGCTTTTGTCGTTATATTTTAACCATAAGTACCATTTTGAGGCTGTCTCTTGTGTTAATGGCGCATTGTGATGTGTTTAACAACGGCCGTTTCCCCTTTTTTACAGCCTGCGTTTTCATAGCAATTAAAGAATGCCCTACCTTAATACAGCAGGCAGAAAAACCGTCGCAATCTGGTTACCCAATGTCACATTGAATGTGTTGCTGTCTTTGAACCCCACTGCATCTGTGACCTGAACGGTTACGGTGGTTGTGCCAGTGAAGCCGGAAGTGTCCAGATCAATGTAACGGCCGTCAAATGCTGCCACATTATTCGGGTCACTAACAGAAATAGTCAGACTGCTGTCCGGCGTATTTTCATCACTGACATAGGCATAAACATCCAGCACATTTTGTTTTGTGCCGCTGTTTGTCTGGTACAAAAGCGATGGCATGTCACTGACAACCGGGTAAGTCTCGATAGGCCAATCCATATCGCGCAGCATGGCTAATGTAATGGGGCCGGGGCTGTGTTCCACTTCGCCGGGGCCGATGGAATAGGTCATGAGGGCGTTGGGCGTGTTATTGAATGATTCGGCAACGTGGGAATAACTGGAGCCTGCTGACCACGTAGAGGGGGAATAAAGCGGAATGGGCGAGCCGTCGTTGGCGGCGGTGGCCAGTGGGCCATTGAAATAAACTGCGCCGCTGGTGAGGGCATTGCCCAAGGCGGTGGAGGGGTTGGCATAGGCATTGATGAGCAGTGTTCCGCCGCTGTTGGTGGTGAACCGTTCATAAATGCCAGGATACCCCGACCCCAATCCCCAGCAGCCGTAGCCGGCCACATTGTTGCATTCTGCACCATCTGAGGAACTGCCGTTGTCGTAAGACATGAGGCCGAAAAAGCCCAGGCCATGCCCTATTTCGTGTAACACGACACTGACAAAGTCGTATTGGCCGGAGCCGGGGTTGCCGTCTGTGCCGTAGTACCAGCTTGGAAAGTTGCTGTTAAATTGGGCGCTTATTTCTTCTGGAATATTTATTGTTGTCTGGGTATCGGGATCGAAGTAAGGGCATGTAACATTTGTTCCCATAATTGCATTTACTTCAGCCGCAGCATATAGCGTATCAGCAAAACTTGCCCCTGAAACGTTCCTGTAAAGACAGTTTGCACCTGCACCGCCTAAGATGGCCGGGTTGGAAAAACTGCCCCAGGTTGCTTTAATTTCAATAGGTGCACTGCTTGTAATGAGGCTGTTCCAGATGTCTACGGCGTACTGGAAGGCGGCCTGGGCTTGTGCCGGCCATGGGCCAACCCAACTGGTGACGGTAATGCCGCCAGCGGCTGCCCGGTTTGGCTGGTTGGCGCGAAAGTTGGGTGGGGGTGGCACGGCCGTTCCCGGTTTTTTGTCCGGGTCGGCGGTGAAAATGGCAACAGGGCCGGGGCCACCATAAACGGCCGTTTCCTGTCCGGTCTCCTTCGCTGCTGCCTGCGAATTCAAAATTAAAATGAACGTGACAAATAATCCCAATACGATTCCATACCGTCGCCAATAAAGCAACAAACTCATCTTTTACCCCTTTTTAATGTGATATTTGGTGGT